>NZ_JBJGYX010000028.1:0-59605 GCF_054050195.1 Geodermatophilus sp. SYSU D00710 | reverse complement strand
CCCCCCCCCCCCCCCCCCCCCCCCCCCCCCCCCCCCCCCCCCCCCCCCCCCCCCCCCCCCCCCCCCCCCCCCCCCCCCCCCCCCCCCCCCCCCCCGCGCGCGAGAGCACCTGATCGCTCACGGCGTAGCCGGAGGGGTGGCCGTGACCGGCCCGGCAGGCGTCCACTGGACGGTGCAACGGTGTAATCAGACCCAGGAGGTGCGCCGTGACGCGACCGGACACCGACGCCGCGCTCGACGCCTACTCGCAGGTGGTCACCGCGGTGGCCGCCGACCTCACGCCGCACGTCGCCGCGCTGCAGGTCACCGGCCCCGACGGGCGGCCGGGCGCGGGCTCGGCGGTCGTCGTCCCCGGCGACGGCCTGCTGCTCACCAACGCGCACGTCGTGGGCCGCGCCCGCGCGGGCCGGGCGGTGTTCGGCGACGGCAGCGAGACGCCGGTCGAGGTCGTGGGCACCGACCCGCTCTCCGACCTCGCCGTCGTCCGCGCCACCGACACCGCCCCCGACCCGGCGGTCCTCGGCGACGCCGCGCAGCTGCGGGTCGGCCAGCTCGTCGTCGCCGTCGGCAACCCGCTGGGCCTGGCCGGGTCGGTCACCGCCGGCGTCGTCAGCGGTCTGGGGCGCTCGCTGCCGACCCGCGACGGACGCACCGCGCGGGTGGTCGAGGACGTCATCCAGACCGACGCCGCGCTCAACCCCGGCAACTCCGGCGGCGCGCTGGCCGACTCCGCCAGCCGGGTGGTGGGCATCAACACCGCCGTCGCCGGGTGGGGGCTGGGGCTGGCCGTCCCGGTCAACGACACCACCCGCCGGATCATGTCGACGCTGGTGCGCGACGGCCGCGTCCGGCGGGCCTACCTCGGCCTGGTCAGCAGCCCCGCTCCCCTGCCGGCCCCGCTCGCCGAGCGCACCGGCCGCCGCCGCGGGCTGCGGGTGGTCGACGTCGTCGCGGGGTCGCCGGCCGACCGGGCGGGGCTGCGGCCCGGCGACCTCGTCCTGGAGGCCGGCCGGGCGCCGGTGGCCGAGGCGCAGAGCCTGCAGCGACTGTTGTTCGCCGAGGCGGTCGGCCGGCCGCTGCCGGTGACGGTGTACCGGCGCGGGGCGATGGTCGACGTCATCGCCGTCCCGACCGAGCTCACCGGCTGACCCCTCCTCCGGGGTGCCGTGCCGTTCCCCCTGCTCAGGAACGCCCCGGTGGGTGACGATGGCCCCCGCGACGGAGGGGGACGCCGGTGTACGGGGACCGCAGGAGCGGACTGGGCCTGCTCGCACTGCTGTACGGCTGCGGTGCCGCGCTGTGCGCGGTCGGCGCGCTGTGGCCGATGAACACGCGCACGCCGGTGGCGCTGCTCGCCGTGCTCGCCGTCTCCGGCGGAGGGCTGTCCGCGGCGTTCTGGCTCGGCCGCGACCGGCTGCCGATGGCCGCCGTCCACGCGGGACTCGCGCTGCTGTCCCTGCTCACCGCCCTGGTGGCCTGGCAGTCGGCGACCGCCGTGGGCCTCGTCGGCCTGGGACCGGCACTGGTGGCCCTCGGCGTGCTCGCCGGGCACGTGCTGCCTCCCGAGCACGCCCGGGCCCACCTCGCCGGCGGGGTCGCCGTCGTCAGCAGCGGCGCGCTCGCCGCGGCCCCGTCGGGCTTCCTCTCCCCGTGGATCGCCGCGGTCGTCACCGCCGTCGTGCTCACCGAGGCCCAGGCCCGCCAGACCGGTGCGCTGCGCCGGGCGGCCTGCACCGACCCGCTGACCGGGCTGGCCAACCGCCGCGCCTGGGAGGACGGCGCCGTCCGGCTGCTCGCCGCGGCCGAGCGGGCCGGCGAGCCGGTCACCGTCGCGCTGCTCGACCTCGACGGGTTCAAGGCCGTCAACGACACCAGGGGCCACGCCGCCGGCGACGCGCTGCTGCGCTCGCTGGCCGTCGGGTGGCGCGGTGAACTGCGCCGGTCGGACCTGCTGGGCCGGGTCGGCGGGGACGAGTTCGCCCTGTGCCTGCCCGGCAGCGACGCCGCAGCCACGGCCGACCTGCTGCGGCGGCTGCGCGCCGCGTCGACGGGTGCCTGGTCGGCCGGGACGGCGACCGCCCGCCCCGGCGAGGTGCTCCCCGAGGTCCTCGCCCGCGCCGACGCCGCGCTCTACCGGCAGAAGGCCACCCGCTCCCGCGAGAGCCGGACGCCCGTCGACTGACGGCGTCCGGGCGGTCACGACCGCCCGGCACTGCGTACCGACGCGCCACGGCCCGCCTCCCGGCGCGCCCGGTCGCGTTCCGGCGAGCCGCGACTGCACGCGCCGCTTCGTCGTCGACGGCCGTCCGGTGATCACCGGGTTCGCCGCCGTCGGCGACGCCTGGGCCTGCACCAACCCCTCGGCTGGACGGGGACTGTCGGTCGGCCTCCTGCACGCGGCGCTGCTGCGCTCCGTCGTCGCCGAGCACCTGCACCGGCCCGCCGCGCAGGACGCCGGCCTCTTCCGCGCGATGCTCGAGTACCGGCTCTGCATGGCGCCGCTGGCGGAGGTGCTCGCCCGGCCGGAGGTGCAGGAGCGGGTCGCCGCGGCCGAGCACCGGCCGCCGTCGGGCTTTCCCGGCCCGGACCGGGCACGGCTGCTCGAGCTGCTCGCGGGCCAGGTGTAGCTAGGGACGGCGCCAGTCGCCGGAGGTCAGGTGCGAGCCGGCCATCGGCCCCATCTGCAGCATGCCGCCGTCGACGGTGTAGGACGCCCCCGTGACGTAGGAGGCCGCCGGGGAGGCGAGGAACGCGACGACGGCGGCGACCTCGTGCGCGTCGCCCGGGCGGCCGACCGGGACGCCGGGCCGCTCGTGGCCGGGCGCGGTCGGGTCCTCGTCCTCCTGGCCGGTCATCGGGGTGGCGATCTCCCCGGGAGCGACGGCGTTGACCGTGATGCCGTGCTCGGCCAGCTCGATCGCGGCGACCCGGGTGAGCAGTCCCAGCCCGCCCTTGGCCGCGCAGTAGGCGGCCGCGCCCACCCGCGGCTGGTGCTCGTGGACGCTGGTGACGTTGACGACCCGCCCGCCCCGGCCGGCGGCGACCATGCGGCGCGCGGCGCGCTGCAGGCACAGGAACGCCGCGTCGAGGTCGGTGGCCAGCACCTCGCGCCAGGTCGCGTAGTCGGTCTCCAGGAGCAGCGTCGAGTGCCCGGTGCCGGCGTCGTTGACCAGGACGTCGATGCCGCCCAGCGCGTCGGCGAGCTCGTCGACGACGCCGGCGGCCTCGGGCAGCCGGGTGAGGTCGACGTGGCGGACCTCCGCCCGCCGGCCGCGCGAGCGCACCTCCTCGGCGGTGTCCAGGGCGTCGGCCTCGTCGCGGTACCAGGTGATCCCGACGTCGCAGCCCTGCTCGGCGAGCGCGACGGCCACCGCCTTCCCGATGCCCGACTCCGACCCCGTGACGACCGCGACGCGGCCCGCTGACTCCGTCATGTCCCCATGCTGGGGGCCGACCGCGGTCCCCGCCGGGTGACTGGTCACCGTGCGCAGTGCCACGGCGACCGTCCGCTGCGCACGCGCGCGCGTTCCGCGGGACCGTGGCACACCGCCCGGTCGCGGCCCACACTCGGTGGACTGACGCAGCCCCCGTCAGCCCGTGCACCACCGGGAGATGCTCCTGCCGCTCCAGACCTTCGGCCCCTACGAGCTCGACGAGCTGCTGGGCCACGGCCGTTCCGGCGAGGTCCACCGTGCCTGGGACACCCGCCGGCACCGGACCGTCGCCCTCCGCATCCTGCGGCCAGAACTCACCCGGGACCCGCGGTTCCGCGTCCGCTTCCTCCGCGACTGCGAGCGCGCCGCACGGGTGGACGAGCCGCACGTCGTCCGGGTGCACGAGTTCGGCGAGATCGACGGCCGGCTCTACGTGGACACCGAGCTGGTCGACGGCCGGACCCTGGCCGCGGCGCTCGCCGCCGACGGGCCCCTGCCGGCATCCCGCGCCGTCGTGACCGTGAGCCAGCTGGCGAGCGCCCTCGACGCCGCCCACGCCCGCGGTCTGGTGCACCGCGACGTCCGGCCGTCCGAGGTGCTGCTGTCGGGCCCGAGCACCCGCCCGGTCTGCCACCTCAGCGGCTTCGGTGTCGCCGGCGCCCCCGTCGCGGGCACCGGCCAGGACACGACGGCCGACGGCGTCGGGCCGGTCGAGGTCCCCCGGTACGTGCCCCCCGAGCGCCTGACCGCCCGGCTCGCCGACCACCGGGTCGACGTCTACGCACTGGCCTGCCTCCTGTACGAGGTGCTCACCGGCCGGCCGCCCTTCGACGCCGCCGACCCGCAGGAGCTGTACGCGGCCCACCTGCACCGGGAGCCGCCGCGCCCCTCCGACGCGGTCGAGTCGCTCCCGCCCGCGCTGGACGACGTCGTGGCGCACGGCATGGCCAAGGACCCCGACCGGCGGTACGGGACCGCCGGGGAGCTGGCGCAGGCCGCCCGGGCGGCGCTCGTCCCGGCCCCGGACACGGTGCCGGTGAAGGCCGTCGCACCGCCGGCTGCCGGCGGTGCCGCGGCGGGGGGTGCGCGCGGCGCCGCCACCGGCCCGGCCGGTGCCCGCCGGGCACGGCACCGCGTCCCGCCGCCGGCACCGCGGGCCGGGCACCGGCGGGGCCTGATCGCCGTGCTCGCCGCCGGAGCGGTCGCCGTGAGCGCCGCGGGGGGCGTGGCCGCGGTCCGGCTGGCCTCCGACAGCTCCGACGCGGCGGCGTCGACCCCGGTCGTCGCCGAGCCGGCCGACGACCCCGGGGACGACCCGTTCGTCCCGCAGCCGCCGGGCACGGCCGACCCGGCGCAACAGGACGGCACCCCGGGACCGGGCAGCCCGGGCCCCTCCCAGCCGGACGGCGAACCGGCACCGGGCTCCGCCGGCAGCTCGCAGCCGGACGGCGAACCGGCACCGGACTCCGCCGGCACACCGCAGCCGGACGGCGACGGCCCCGCCGGGGGGACCGCCGGCACCACCTCGGGCGCCGGCGGCCCCGCATCGGGTGCCGCTGCCCCGGCCACCGCGGCGGGCAGCACCGTCGCGGGGAACCGGCCCGGCCTCTACGGCGGCTCCGGGGCGGAGGTCTGCGACCCCGCGGCGATGGCCGAGTACCTCGACGCCCACCCCGATGCGGCCGCGGCGTTCGCCGCCGTCGAGGACGTCCCCCGCGCCGAGATCGGCGACTACCTGGCCGCGCTCACCCCCGTCGTGCTGCGCTTCGACACCGCCGTCACCAACCACGGGCTCGCCCACGGGCGGGCCATCCCGTTCCAGTCGGTGCTGCAGGCCGGCACCGCCGTGCTCGTCGACGGCGCGGGCGTCCCGCAGGTCCGCTGCATCTGCGGCAACCCGCTGGCGCCGCCCGCCCTCCGGCCCGGCCCGGAGTACGAGGGGGACCCGTGGCCCGGCCTGGCGCCGGAGACGGTCGTCGTCGTGCAGCGCAGCCCGGCGCCCGTGCCGGTCCTCGTCCTCGTCGACGACGCGACCGGCGCCGTCGAGGCGCGTCCCGCGGGCACCGCCGGCGACGCCGACCGACCGGTCGCCCCGCAACTGGCGGCGCAGGCCCGCGGCTTCGCGCCGACGCCCTCGTCGAGCAGTGCCCCGCCGTCCGCCGACCCGCAGGCCGCGGGCACGACCGGCACCGGTCCCGACGCCACCGGGTCTCCATCCGCCGGCGGGTCGGCCGGTACCGGCGGGTCACCGCCCGCGGGCGACCCGCCGGGAACGAGCGACCCGGCGACCGGGGGCGCGCCGGCCCCCGCCCCGGGCGGTCCCGAGGAGCCCGGCGGCCCGCCCGCGGACGACGGGACGGCCGGGGAGGCACCCGTGGACGAGGCACCGCCGGCCGGACCCCCGCCGGCCGAGCCGCCACCACCGGCCGAGGCGCCGCCGGCCGAGCCACCGGCCGACGAACCCCCGCCGGTGGACGACGCACCCCCGGCCGGGCCACCACCGGCCGACGAGCCGCCACCCGCCGAGGAGCCCCCGCCGGTCGGTCCACCACCGGCCGACCAGCCACCCGTCGAGGCGCCACCCGCCGAGGCACCTCCGTCGGACCCGGAGCCGGCCGAGGAACCTGCCGAGGAGCCGGCCGAGGAGCCGGCCGCCGAGGCGCCTGCCGACGAGCCCGCCGGGCAGGCGCCCGCCGAGGAGGCCCGGGAGGAGGACCCCGCCGCGGAGGTCCCGGCCGACCCGCTCCCGCCTCCGGACCCGGTCACGCCCTGACCCCGCCGGCCGGGAGCCGACGGGTCAGCCGGCCGGCGGGGCGTCCTCGAGCTCGGTGACCCGGGCGGCGGCGCGGTCGCGTTCGGCCGCTGCGCGCTCGGCCGCCCGGTCGGCGGCACCGGCCCGCCGCGACGCCGTCGCCGCCTCGGTCTCGGCCTGCGCGGCCTCCTCGCGGACCCGCGCCAGCTCCGCGGCCAGGTCCGCCACCCGGGCGGCGAGGTCGGCCGCCCGGCGCCGCGCCCGCTCCGCCCGGTCCCGCGCCGTCCGGGCGGAGCGGGCGGCCTCCTCCGCGACGTCGGCCGCGGCCTCGGCGTCCTCGCGGGCCTCGGCGATCTCGCGCTGCCGCCGCTCCTCCGCGGCCCGCCGTCGCCGGGCCTCGGCCTCGTCCCGCCGTCGCGCCTCCTCGTCGCGCTGCCGCGCCTCCTCCTCGTCCTCCCGCCGCCCGGCGGCGCGCCCGTCCGCCTCGTGCCGCGCGGGCCGACGGGCGGTGGCCGGCGGCGGCACGACCCGCAGGTCGGGCCGGGTGCCGAGGCCGGTGCCGCGGGGCGAGAGCGGGCCGGTGAGCCGGCCGGCGAGCAGGGCCTCCCCCGCCTCGGGGTCGGCGAGCGCGGCCCGCAGCGTCTGCTCGACCCCGTCGGCGACGGCGTCGCTGAGCGGGTGCCCGAGCCGGGCGGCCACCGCCCGGGCCTGGCGGGTGAGCGCGGCCAGCAGCCGCGAGCGCTGGGTGCCCAGGGCGCGCAACTGGTCACCGGCCAGGGTCTGCTGCGCCTCGCGCAGCAGACCCCCGAGCTCGACCAGCCCGGCGATCTCGTCGGGCTGCTCCCGCACCAGCGCGTTGCAGGCCCAGGCCGCCGTGGTGGGCTTGCCGAGGGCGGCTATCCGCTGGGCGAGGGCCCGGTCACCGGCCGCGCGGGCCCGGCGGGCGGCCTCGGTGCGGGCGGCGACGAAGTCGCCGGGGGCCAGGCCGTAGAGCTCGTCGGCGACCTCGTCGAGGTCCACGCTCCCTCCTCGCGGGTCGGCGGACGACGGCGCGACCCTGCCACGGCCGCGGACGGGCGGTCGACCGCCGCGCGCGGGAGAGGTGCGCCCGCGCGGCGTCCCTGGCACGGTGGGGCCCGGAGGACGGCGCCGTCCCCCGCCCCGGACGACGTCCCGACGCGCCGGCACCCGCCGGTCGGCACCCGACCCCCGGAGTCCCCGTGGTCCCCTCCCCCGCCGCCCAGCCCAGCGCGGCCCCGCACCCGGTCGGCCCCCCGACGGTCCTGTTCGTCGGCGCCTCCGACGCGGCGACCTCCCAGATGGCCGCCGCCCTGCTCGCCCGGCGGGCCGGCGGGAGGGTCCGCGCGCTCTCAGCCGGGTCCGCACCGGCCGCCCGGGTCGACCCCGCCGCGGTGGCGGCGATGGCCGAGCTCGGCGTCGACCTCTCCGCCCGCTTCCCCAAGCCGCTGACCGCCGACGCGGTGCACGTCTCCGACGTCGTCGTCAGCCTCGGCGGCGCCCGGCGGTGCCCGCTGCTGCCGGGCACCCGCTACCTCGACTGGCCGGTGGCCGACCGGGCCGGGGCCGACGTCGCCGGCGTGCGCCCGGTGCGCGACGAGCTCGACCGCCGGGTGTGCGGGCTGCTCGCCGAGCTGACCGGCTGACCCGCGGGCTACCGCCCGAGCGCCCGCAGCCGCTCCTCGCGGGCGGCGCGCAGCAGCACGGGCAGCCGCGGGTCGGCGAGGACGTCGAGGGTGCGGACGGCGAGCTTGCGGAAGGACGCGCCGGTCCCGTCGAGCAGGCCGCCGTCGAGACCGGCCGCCGCGAGCGCCGCACCGCGGTTGAAGCCGAGGTTGAGGTGGCGGTCGTACACGTCGAGGTAGGCGTAGTGCTCCGACTGCTTGCGCGGTCCCACGCCGTAGCCGACGGTCCGCTGGTGCGGCCACACCACCCGGACCACGGCGGGGTCGGTCTCGCACACCAGTGCGTCGGCGGCGCGGACGAGGTCCGCGGTCGGCGGCGGGAGCGCGGTCAGCAACGCCGTCAGGTCGTCCACCGGGTCGCTCACCGGTCCCTCCTCCACGGGGTCCCTCCTGCCTAGGCTGGGTCCACCATCCCACCGGCGTCCGGAGGTCCCCGTGCTGCTGCGCCTGCTCGGACTGCTGCTGCTCGTCTGGCTCGCGGTGACCGTCGTCGGCTGGGTGGTGGAGGGGTTGTTCTGGCTGGTCGTCGTCGGCCTGGCCGCGGTCGGCATCACCGCGGCGCTGGGGGTGCGGGAGCGGCTGCGCCGCTGACGACCGGTGCCCCTCGGTGAGGCCGACCAGGACCCGGCCGGCCACGATCAGCTGCAGCGGGTCCAGCCACAGCGGCGCGGTGCCGGCGAGGGCGGAGGCGACAGCACGCCGACCGGCAGCCGCTTGCGGCCGACCCGGTCCACGATGCGGCCGGCGATCATCGCGGTCAGGCCGATGACCAACGCCGGGGCGGTGAGCACCACCGGGGTGAGCGTCTCCACGCCCGGGGTGCCGGCGAAGGCGTCCTGGATGCGGGGCAGGACCGGCGCCAGCAGCACCGCCCCCGGCACGGACAGGCAGCTGGAGAACAGCAGGACCAGGGCCTGCGCGCGGCCGGGCCGCTCCGGGGGACGGGCACCGGTCTCGGTGACCGGCATCGCTGGCCGGGACGTGTCAGGACGCGGGGGCCGGAGCGGGGATCACTTCTCCCGGGGTGCGGTATCAGTCAGGTCGATGCCCTCGCGGGCGCCGGGTGAGACCGCCTGCGCGGCGGCCCGCGAGACGACGTCGCGCAGGTACCGGTGCTCGGGGTCGTCGTCGTAGACCGGGTGCCACCACATCGCCTCGACCAGCGGCCCGGCCTCGAACGGCGGCGGCAGCGCGCGGATGCCCGAGCCCAGCGGCAGCAGGTCGACCAGCCGGCGCTGCAGCAGCGCGATCCGGTCGCTGCCGGCGACCAGCGCGGGCACGGTCAGGAAGCTCTCGATCACCACCTGGACCCGGGGCTCGATGCCGAGCTGGCGCATCTGCCGCGCCGCCGGGGTGGAGGCGGTCTGGCCGTGGTAGGTGGCCACCCACGGCAGCGTCTCGAGGTCCTCGACGGTCAGCCCCTGCTCGGCGACGGGGTTGTCGGCGGCGACCACGCACACCCACTCGTCGCGGTAGAGGTCGCGGTGGGGCAGGTCGCTGACGAAGCCGTGCGGCAGCAGCAGCAGGTCGGCGGTGAGCAGCGCCTGGGCGGCGTTCTCGACGATCGCCGGCGAGTGCGGGGTCAGCCGCAGCCGGGTGCGGGGGGCCTCCTCGGCGAGCAGCGCGGCGATGGTGTCGCCGAGCACCACGACGACGTAGTCGCTGACGAACACCGAGAACTCCCGGGTCGACGACGCCGGGTCGAAGCCGGGCTGGGCGGTGAACACCCGCTCGACGTTGCCGAGCGCCACCCGCACCAGCTCGCGCAGCTGCACCGCCAGCGGCGTGAGCCGGTAGTCGTTGCCCACGCGGGTGAGCAGCTCGTCGCCGAAGTGCCGGCGCAGCCGGGCCAGCGACGCCGACAGCGCCGGCTGGGACAGCCCCATCTGCGCGGCGGCGCGGGTGACGCTGCGCTGGGTGAGCAGCGCGTCGAGGGCCACGAGCAGGTTGAGGTCCAGGCTCGCGAGGTTCACGGGGCGACGGTATCGGCGCCGTCTATGACCCCCATCAGACATCTCGTCTTCCCGGACCGCCCGCCGTGACCGACCGTGGTCGGCGTCACGACGAGGAGGACGCGACCGTGCCCGACCGCACCTGGCTCGACCCCGCAGAGCTCGACCGCGCCGACCCCGAGGGGGCCATCGCGGCGGCCGCCAAGCGCTGCTCCAACTGGGGCCGCTGGGGCACCGACGACGTGCTGGGCACCCTCAACCTCCTCGACGACGCCAAGCGCGCCGAGGGAGCCCGGCTGGTCCGCCGCGGGGCGGCCTTCTCGCTGTCGCAGCGCTTCGACGCCGACGGCCCGCAGAAGGGCTGGCGGCGGCGCACCAACCCGGTGCACACCATGCTCGACACCGGCACCGACGCCGAGCGCGGCGTGCAGGGCTTCCCGCACGGCATCGGTGGCGCCGACGACGTGATCGCGATGCCGCTGCAGGCCTCCACCCAGTGGGACGGCCTCGGGCACATCTTCGACCACGGCGCCGCCTGGAACGGCCGCCGCGCGGGCGACGTCGTCACCAGCCTCGGCGACGCCGTCACCGGCATCGAGACCGTCGCCGACCGCATCGCCGGCCGGGGCGTGCTGCTCGACGTCGGCCGCTCTCTCGGCGAGGACGGCGAGCTGCCCGACGGGTTCGCCATCACCCCGCAGCACCTCGAGGCCACCATCGCCGCCCAGGGCGGGAGCGCCCGCGTGGGCCGGGGCGACCTGCTGTGCGTGCGCACCGGGCAGCTCACCCGCGCCCGCCGCTCGGTGGCCGCCGGGCAGGGCTGGGGCGACTACGCCGGCGGTCCTGCGCCGGGCCTGTCGTTCACCGCCGCCGACTGGCTGCACGCCACCGACATCGCCGGCGTCGCCACCGACACCTGGGGCTTCGAGGTGCGGCCCAACGAGTTCGACGTCGCCTTCCAGCCGCTGCACCAGGTCGCCATCCCGCACATCGGCCTGTTCCTCGGCGAGCTGTGGGACCTCGATGCCCTCGCCGCCGACTGCGCCGCCGACGGCGTGTGGGAGTTCTTCCTCACCGCCGCCCCCCTGCCCGTGACCGGCGCCGTGGGGGCCCCGGTCAACCCGATCGCCGTCAAGTAGGAGCCGAGAGATGCCCGCCGTCAGCAACGTCCTGGTGGTCGGCGCCGGCCTCGCCGGTGCCGCCACCGCCATCCGCCTGGCCGAGGCCGGCGTCGCCGTCGACCTGGTCGAGATCCGGCCCGAGGTGGGAGCCCTCGGGTCGGGGATCACGCTGCAGGGCAACGCGCTGCGCGAGCTGCGCACCCTGGGCGTCTGGGAGCGGGTCTCCGCCGCCGGGTACGCCTTCGACGTCACCGGCATCCGGGCGCCCGACCCCGCCGGCACCGTCGTCGCGGAGATCCCCGACGCCCGGACCGGCGGCCCGGACCTGCCCGCCGTCATGGGGATGTCGCGTCCGGCGCTCGCCCGCATCCTGACCGACCGCGCCGCGGAGGTCGGCGTCAAGGTCCGGTTCGGGACGACGCACACCGAGCTGCGCCAGGACGCGACCGGCGTCGACGTCACCTTCGCCGACGGCTCGACCGGCCGATACGACCTCGTCGTCGGCGCGGACGGGCTGCGCTCGTGGACCCGCCGGGCGCTGGGCATCGAGCTGGAGACCAAGCCGGTCGGCATGGGCATCTGGCGCGCGTTCGGCCCGCGCCCGGCGAGCGTCACGCGCACCGACCTGTACTACGGCGGGCCGTCGTTCATCGCCGGCTACTGCCCCACCGGCGAGGACTCGCTCTACGCCTACATCGTGGAGCCGGCCCAGGACCGCTCGACGCTGACGCCCGAGGAGCAGCTGGCCACGATGCGGGAGCTCGCCGCGGCCTACCACGGCCCCTGGGACGACGTCCGCGAGACGCTGACCGACCCGTCCCGGGTGAACTACACCTGGTTCGAGACCCACGTGCTGCCCGCGCCGTGGAACCGCGGCCGGGTGGTGCTCGTCGGCGACGCCGCGCACACCTGCCCGCCCACCATCGCCCAGGGCGGCGCGCAGGCGCTCGAGGACGCCTACGCGCTCACCGACCTGCTGCTCACCCGGTCCGCGCTCGACCAGGACCTGTGGGACGCCTTCACCGCCCGCCGCTTCGAGCGCGCGAAGACCGTCGTCGACGCGTCCAACCAGCTCGCCCAGTGGCAGCTCGACCACGTCCAGGGCGACATCCCGGGCCTCATGCGCTCCATCGCCCAGCTCGTCGCCCAGCCCGCCTGAACAGCCTTTGTCGCGACAAAGGCTCCCCCCTCCCGGAGAGACGCATGACCCAGCGCCTGATCACCCACCTGCGGCACGTCGACCTCGCCGTGCCCGACCTGCGCACGCAGCAGGACTTCTTCACGAACACCTGGGGCCTCACGGCCGAGCACACCGACTCGGGCCTGACCTTCCTCGCCGCCGAGGGCAGCCCGGAGCAGTACGTCGTCCGGCTGCGCGAGGCCGCCGACAAGCGGATCGACCTCATCTCCTTCGGGGCGGAGGACCGGGCCGACGTCGACACCCTCGCCGGCACCCTGGCCCGCGACGGCGTGCGGCTGGTCCACGAGCCGCGCGACCTGCAGACCCCAGGCGGCGGCTACGGCTTCCGGTTCTTCGACAACGAGGGCCGCACCATCGAGGTCAGCTCCGACGTCGCCGTGCGGCAGCACCGCCGGATCGAGGAGGGCGAGTCGATCCCGGTGCGCCTGTCGCACGTGGTCGTCAACTCGGCCGACCCCGAGGGCACCCTCGCCTTCTACGAGAGGTACCTGGCGTTCTCGCTGTCGGACACGCTCATGCACCCCCGGATGGGGAACATGATGTGGTTCCTGCGGACCAACGAGTGGCACCACTCGATGGCGATCGCCCGTGGCCCGCACGCCGCGCTGCACCACGCCTCGTTCGAGATGCGCGGCATCGACGAGTACATGCGCGGCACCGGCCGGCTGCTGCGCCAGGGCGTCGAGAAGATCTGGGGCCCGGGCCGGCACATGGCCGGCAACAACACCTTCAGCTACTTCCTCGACCCGCACGGCAACACCGTCGAGTACACGACCGAGCTCGAGACGATCGACGAGGACACCTGGCACCCGCACGTCTACGACTTCACCCAGCCCGAGGTCAG
This sequence comes from Geodermatophilus sp. SYSU D00710, assembly GCF_054050195.1. Classification (NCBI taxonomy): domain Bacteria; kingdom Bacillati; phylum Actinomycetota; class Actinomycetes; order Geodermatophilales; family Geodermatophilaceae; genus Geodermatophilus; species Geodermatophilus sp. SYSU D00710. The sequence continues at coordinate 46,598 of NZ_JBJGYX010000028.1, read as the reverse complement.
CGACCAGTGGGGCACCGCGAACCAGATGAACGAGTTCGTCGCGAAGAAGTCGTTCAACGACCCCGACAAGGGGCTGTTCGTCGCTCCCCCGGTCTGATGCGGTTCGCCACCTGGGAGGACGGCGGCGTCGTCAGCGCCGGCGTCGTCGGCGAGCACGGGCTGCACGCGCTGCCGCCGGACGTCACCGTCCTGGACCTCGTGCGCGCCGGGCTGCCCGCGGCCCTCGACGCGGGGCTGGCGGCGCTGTCGGCGCCGGCGGTCCCGGTGTGGGAGGTGCGGCTGCTGCCCCCGCTGCAGGCCCCGACGGTGCGCGACTTCGTCGCGTTCGAGGAGCACGTCGAGGGCGTGCGCAAGGCCATCGACGGGCAGGCCGGCGTGGTCGAGGAGTGGTACCAGGCGCCGACGTTCTACTTCACCAACCCCTACGCGCTCGTCGGCGCGTACGACGACGTCGCGGTGCCCCCCGGCTCGCAGCGGTTCGACTTCGAGCTGGAGGTCGCCGTCGTCGTCGGGGAGGACGGCGCCTCCCTCACCCCGGAGCAGGCCCGCGACCACGTGTTCGGCTACACGGTCCTCAACGACTGGTCCGCCCGCGACCTGCAGGCCCGCGAGATGCGGGTCAACCTCGGCCCGGCCAAGGGCAAGGACTCGGCCACCACGCTCGGTCCGTGGCTGGTCACCGCCGACGAGCTCGAGCCCTACCGCGACGCCGACGGCTTCCTGGCGCTGGACATGCGGGTGTCGGTGAACGACGTCGAGATCGGCCAGGACCTGCTGTCCAACATGGGCTGGCCGTTCGAGGAGCTCGTCGCCTACGCGTCGCGCGGCACCTGGGTCCGCGCCGGCGACGTCCTCGGCTCGGGCACCTGCGGCAACGGCGGGTGCCTCGCCGAGCTGTGGGGACGGCACGGCGCGGCGGCCCCTCCCCCGCTGCGGCCCGGCGACGTCGTGGAGATGACCGTCGAGGGCATCGGGACCATCCGCAACCGGGTCGTCGCCGGGGTCGACCTGCCACCGGTGCGCGCGGCCCGACCGCGGCCGCGGACCCGCGAGCGCCCGGCATGAGCCTCGCGGGGCGGGTGGTCGTGGTGACCGGCGCGGCCCAGGGCCAGGGCGCGGCGGAGGCCCGGCTGCTGGCCGCCGAGGGGGCCGTCGTCGTGGCCACCGACGTGCAGGAGCGGTCCGCCGAGGACCTCGGCGGCGCCGCCTACCGGCGGCTCGACGTCACCGACGCCGCCGGCTGGGCGTCGCTGGCCGAGGACCTGCGCGCCGAGCACGGCCGCGTGCACGGGCTGGTCGCCAACGCCGGTATCACCTGGCGGGCGCGGCTGGCCGACCTCGACCCCGCCGACCTCGCGCGCGTCACCGAGGTCAACGTCACCGGCACCCTGCTGGGCATCCAGGCGCTCACCCCGCTGATGACCGGCGGCGGGTCGATCGTCGTCGTCGGCTCGGTGGCCGCGCTGACCGGGCACTTCCCGGTCGCCTACACCGCGTCGAAGTGGGCGCTGCGCGGGCTGGCGAAGGCCGCCTGCCTGGAGCTCGGCCCGCGCGGCATCCGGGTCAACACGATCCACCCCGGCTACGTCGAGACGCCGATGACCGCCTCGGCGGCCCCGGCGTTCCGCGCCGCCAACGTCGCCGAGACCCCGCTCGGCCGCACCGGCACCGTCGACGAGGTGGCGCCCCTGGTCGCCTTCCTCCTCGGCGACGGCGCCTCCTTCGTCACCGGCGCCGAGATCCCCGTCGACGGCGGGATGACCGCGCACGGCGGCGTGAAGTCGATCAGCGACGCCGTCCGTACCGCCTGAGAGGACCCCGCAGTGTTCGAGTACTTCCCCACCGGCCCCTACACCTGGAACCTCAGCGTGGTCGCCACGCTGAACTCCGGCGGGCTCATCGACGAGGTCGACCGCGCCTGCCGGCCGATCAAGGACGCCGCGGACGCCGGCGAGGACGCCGGCACGCCGGACTTCCTGCGCGCCTGGACCGCGCTGACCGACCAGCTCGTCGAGCAGGCCGAGGCGGCGGAGAAGGCCGGGCACACCCGCACCGCCGGGCAGCTGTGGTTCCGGGCGTCGAACTACCTCGCCCAGGCCGAGCGGATGCTGGCCCACTCCGACCCGAACCGGGTGCCGACCTACCGGCGGATGCTCGAGATCGCGCAGAAGGCCTTCGAGACGCACAGCCCGCGCGTCTCCCGGGTGGCGGTCCCCTACGAGGGGACGACGCTGCCGGCCTACTTCTCCGCCGCGCCGGCCGCCGACGACGGCCCGGTGCCGGTGGTCGTGCTGGTCAACGGGCTGGACTCGACCAAGGAGCACATGTACGCCTCGAACCACTGGGAGGAGCTGGCCGCCCGCGGCATCTCCTGCCTGATGCTCGACCAGCCCGGCACCGGGGAGGCGCTGCGGCTGCAGGGGCTCACCGCGCGGGTCGACACAGAGGCGTGGGGCGCGGCCGCCGTCGACTGGCTGGAGACCCGCGACGGCGTCGACGCCTCCCGGATCGGGATCGTGGGCTGGTCGCTGGGCGGTTACTACGCCCCGCGCGCCGCGGCGTTCGAGAAGCGGTTCGCCCTCTGCGTGGCGTGGGGGGCCAACCACGACTGGGGCGCGGTGCAGCGGCGCCGGCGGCAGCGCGAGGGCGAGCGGCCGGTGCCGCACTACTGGGAGCACGTGCTGTGGGTGTGGGGCCACACCGACCTCGACGAGTTCATCGAGTTCGCCGACGCGGTGAACCTCGAGGGCGTCGCCGAGAACATCACCGTGCCGTTCCTGGTCGCGCACGGCGCCAACGACCGGCAGATCCCGCTGGAGATGGCGCACCGCTCCCACGACCAGGCGGTCAACTCCCCCAAGCGGGAGCTGCGGGTGTTCACCCCCGAGGAGGGCGCCACCGAGCACATCGGCCTGGACCACCTGCCGTACGTGAGCACCTTCGTCGCCGACTGGGTGGCCGACACCTTCGCCGAGCTGGCCCGCGGGCGGCGGTCGTCGTGAGCATGCTGTTCGTCAAGCTGCCGGTCCGGGACCTCCCGGCGGCGCGGGCGTTCTACGAGGCGCTGGGCTTCCGCATCGAGGAGACCTCCTCGGACGACGGCGAGGCGTCGGTGGTCCTCGCCGACGACGTCGTGGTCTCGCTGCAGACCCGCGACCGGTTCGCCCGGCTGCTGCCCGGCGACCCGGGCGACCCGGCGCAGGCCCCGACGGTGGTGCACGCCGTGACCGCGGCCAGCCGCGCGGAGGTCGACGACCTGGTCGCCCGGGCGGCGGCCGCCGGTGGCCGCCCCGGGCCGGAGGCGCGCGAGGAGGACGCCCGCTACACGGGCAGCTTCGCCGACCCGGACGGCAACGTCTGGGAGGTCGTCTGGATCGACCAGCTGCACGTCGTCAACTGAGGGCCGGCCGCAGCCAACGGGCGTCGAGTGGTCACCTGACGTGGTCACCCCCCTGCGACGACCACGTCAGGTGACCACTCGCGCGGCCGGGTGCGCGGGTCAGCCCGCCAGCGGCAGGTCGAGGGTGTGCGCGGTGTGGTCCCGCTTGACGGCGAGGTAGCGGGCGTTGGCCGCGGACAGGTGGACGCCGGTGGGCACCCGCTCGGTCACCGCGACGCCGAGCAGCTCGAGCGCGGCGGCCTTGTCGGGGTTGTTCGACAGCAGCCGGACGCGGTCGGCGCCCACGGCCCGCAGCATCTGCGCGGCGGCGGTGTAGTCGCGCTCGTCCTCGCCGCGGCCCAGCGCCCGGTTGGCCTCGTAGGTGTCGAGGCCGGCGTCCTGCAGCGCGTAGGCGTCGAGCTTGGCGTACAGGCCGATGCCGCGGCCCTCCTGGCGCAGGTAGAGCAGGAACCCGCCCGCCTCGGTGATCCGCTCGGCGGCCTCGCGCAGCTGCGGGCCGCAGTCGCAGCGCTCCGAGCCGAAGACGTCGCCGGTGAGGCACTCGCTGTGCGGGCGGACGAGCGGCGCCGCTCCCCCGGCGGCCGACCCGGCGAGCGCGGCGCGCCAGTCGCCCAGCCCGAGCAGCAGGTGCTCGCGGCCGTCGGCGAGCCCGTCGAAGGTCAGCACCTCCGCCGTCGTGGCGTACCCGTCGGCGAAGCGCAGCGGCACCGTCACGCGGGTGCGCACGGTGGCCGCGGGCGCCGGGGACACCACGTCGGCGTCGAGGGAGAGGGTCATCGCGACCTCCGATCACTTGTATCTACAAGTGAGGACCCTAGCCTCAGGAAGTTGAACCTACAAGTGACCGGGTGGGACGATGTCGTCGTGGAACCCCGGTGGCTGAGCGAGGCGGAGATGACGGCGTGGGTGCGCCTGGTCGCCGTCGTCGAGCTGCTGCCGGGCGTCCTCGACGGCCAGCTGCGCCGCGACGCCGGGCTGACCCACTTCGACTACCACGTGCTCGCGATGCTGTCGGAGGCCCCGCGGCGGACCCTGCGCATGACCGAGCTGGCCACCCGCACCAACGCCACGCTGCCCCGGCTGTCCCACGTCGTGCGCCGGCTCGAGGACCGCGGGCTGGTCGAACGGGCGCCGTGCCCCTCCGACGGCCGCGCCACCAACGCGCGCCTGACCGACGAGGGCTGGGCGACGGTCCGCGCCACGGCGCCCGGTCACGTGGCCACCGTCCGCGAGCACGTCGTCGACGCGCTCACCCCGGAGCAGGTCGGCCAGCTCGCCGAGATCGCCGGCGCGCTGCTCGAGCGGCTCGACCCGGAGGGCCGGCTGGCCGCCGGGCGCGGTAGGCGCGCCACCGGCGGGTGACCGGGGCCGGGGAGCACCCGCCATGCTGGACGGGATGAGCACTCCCCTCGCCGTGCTGGTGCACGGCCTCTGGCACGGCGCCTGGTGCTGGGACGCCGTCCGCGCGGCGCTGGCCGACCGCGGCGTCGACAGCGTGGCCGTGGAGCTGCCGCTCACCGACCTGCCGGCCGACACCGCGGCCGTGCGCGACGCGCTGGACGCCGCCGGCCGCCCCGCCGTCCTGGTCGGGCACTCCTACGGCGGCGCGGTGGTCACCGCCGCCGGGGCCCACCCGCTGGTGCGGGAGCTGGTCTACCTGGCGGCGTTCGCCCTCGACGACGGCGAGTCGGTGAGCCGGACCCGGTTCGGCGGCCTGCCCGACACCCGGCTCGGCGAGGCGATGGTCGTGTCCGGGGACGAGGTCGGCCTCGACCCCGCGCTCGGCCCGCGGCTGCTGTACGGGGACGCCGACCCGGACACCGCGGCGGCGTGCGCCGCCCGGCTGCGCCCGGTGGGCCGGGCGGTGTTCCGCGGGGTCCCGGAGGCGGTCGCGTGGCGGACCGTGCCGTCGACCTACGTCGTCTGCACCGCCGACGAGGTCGTCCACCCGGAGCGGCAGCGCGCCATGGCCGCCCGCGCCACCCGCACCGTGGCGTGGCCCTGCGGGCACAGCCCGCTCGCCACCCGCCCGGACGCCGTCGCCGACCTCGTCGCCGAGCGGGTGCGCGCGGTCAGCTGACCGTGCGTCGCACCAGCTTCCGCACGCCGGCCAGCCACCGCTCCGGGTCGGCGGCCTTCTGCGCCCAGTAGGTGCCCACCTCGGGGTGCGGCAGGACCAGGAACCGCTCCTCGGCCAGCGCCTCGACCACCGACCGCGCGACGTCCTCGGGTGCGATGACCTCCCCCGAGGCGGCCACGACCGACGCCGACGGGTTGCCCTGCTCCAGCGGGTCGAGCAGCAGCGGGGTCGCCACGCCGAGCGGGCAGACCACGCTGACGCCGATGCCCCGGTCGCCGTAGGTCACCGCCAGCCACTCGGCCAGCGCGACCGCGCCGTGCTTGGTGACCGTGTACGGGGCGTCGCCCGGCGTGGTGAGCAGCCCCGCCGAGGAGGCCACGTTGAGCAGGTACCCCGAGCCGCGCTCGAGCATCGAGGGCAGCACCGCGCGGGCGGCGTAGACGTGGGCGAGGACGTTGACGGCGAACACCCGCTGCCAGTCCTCGGTGGCGACCTCGAGCCCGCCGCCGGCGAAGACGCCGGCGTTGGAGCAGAACAGGTCGATGCGGCCGTGCTCGGCCAGCGTCCGCTCGACCAGCGCCGTGACGGCGGCCTCGTCGCTGACGTCGGTGGTGTCGGCCGTCCCGCCGATCTCCCCGGCGACGCGCTCCGCGGCCGCGCCGTCGCGGTCGCTGACCACGACGGCGGCCGCGCCCTCGGCGGCGAAGCGGCGGGCCAGCGCGGCGCCGATGCCGCTGCCGGCCCCGGTGACGACGGTGACGGCGTCCTGGAGCTGCATACCCCTTCCCTACCCCGGTCCGCCGCCGGCCGCGCGGCGGTCCTCGACGACACCGATGAGTCCCCGGTCGCCGGGCGGTCTGCCCTGGGGACCGACCGACGCGCCGCGGTGCCGCCGCGGCCCGACCGCGAGGAGATCCCGGTGCAGGCCACCCGCGTCCTGGCCCAGGCCACCGTCGCCGACCTCGACCGCGCCGAGCGCTGGTACGCCACGCTGTTCGGCCGCGCCCCCGACAGCCGCCCCATGGACGGCCTGCTCGAGTGGCACCTCACCGACTCCGGCGGCGTCCAGGTGTGGCGGGAGCCCGGGCGCAGCGGCCGGTCGACGGTGGTGCTCGAGGTCGCCGACCTCGACGCCGTCGCGGGCGACCTGACGGCCGCCGGGATCACGCACGACGGCCCGCAGCCCGGCGGGGGCAGTCGCGTCCTGCGGCTGGGCGACCCCGAGGGCAACCGGGTGGTCCTCGTCGGCGCGTGAGGATGCCGTCAGCCGGCGACGCGGGTGGCGAAGCCGGTGTAGTCGACGACGAGGCCGTCGTCGTCGACGGTGAGCTCGAAGGCGCCGTGCGCGGCGTCCGCGTACTCCCACCGCCGCGGTCCCAGCCGGCGGTAGGTCTGGTCGACGCGGGTCACGCCGAGCGCCGGGACGTCGACCCACGCCACCGGCGAGGTCACCTGCCGGCCGACCTCCAGCGCCGCGAGCCGCCGGATCGGGAAGGTGTTGGTCAGCGGGGTCGCGGCGACGTCCACGTCGACGCAGCCGTCGAGCTCCGGTGCGCGGGCACCGTCGCGCCACCAGCGTCGGTCGCCGTCGGCCGTGAGCGCCAGCCGCCGCTCCCCGGCGGCGGACACCGCGGTCACCTCGACCGCCCGGGTCGCCCAGGCGCCGTCGACCTCGACCCGGAACGAGCAGCGTCGGCCCGGCCAGCACCTCGGTGCCGTGGACCAGCCAGCCGTCCCCGCGCCGCTCGACCCGGGCCAGGCTGTGCCCCTGCTCCTCGTCGCTGCGCCGCCACGCCACCACCCGGGGGTCCACGCCGCGCACGCTAGAGCCGCTCAGCCCTGCTCGCACCGGTCGAGGAAGGCGGTGAGCACCAGCGTCGGCAGGCGGTGCGGACGCAGCGGGTCGAGCACGGTGTGGCCGGCGAGCGCGCCGCCGACCGCGGCCGCGCTGCGCGACGTCGCGGCCGGTCTCTGGGGAACGGAGCCGTCCGCCGGGGGTCGTGTGTGGCCGCGGGGACACGGGTAGTGCGCCGCCGAGTCGCACACCGCCGAGACGAGGGAGACCTGCGATGACCGTTCCCGACACGACCACCCGCGACGCCGCCACCGGCCCGCGCGACATCAAGTCGCACGAGTCGACGAGCTTCGCCGACCTCGGCAAGGAGATGTGGTCCTACCTCACCGGCAAGGGCGCGGCGATCAACTACGAGTTCGTCGACATGACCGTCGAGGTGCCGCGCGAGACCGGCCCGGACTCCCCGCGCGCCACCTGGAAGCTCAACGGCACGCTGCGCATCACCACCGCCGAGAACGCCAGCCGGGGATGACCCCGGAGGGCGACCCGGCGCTCGAGGTCTCCGCCGACCTGTCCCTCGAGGTCGACGGCGTCCCGCTGCGGGTGCGGGCGTCCGGGTCGGAGATCACCGCCGCCTCCCCCGACGTCCGGCGGCTGTTCTCCGCGGTGCGGGTGGCGGGCGGGGCGGCCACGCAGGGCCCGCCCGGCCGGGCGGAACTCGCCCGGGTGGCCGACACCCTGGCCGGCCGGGGGCTGACCGCGCGGCTCGACGGTCCCGGCGGCCGGGTGCTCAGCCTGGGCGCCGACGTCGACTCGGCGGCGGGCTCGGCGCTGCTCGGCACGCGGCACGCGCGGCTGCACCCGGCGGGCACGCTGCTCAGCGGCGGGCCGGCCGCGCCGGTCGCGGCGCTCGTCCTCGTGGCGGTGGTGCTGTTCGCCCGCCGTCGCCGGCGCTGATCTCTCCGGCCGGGCGGGCGTCTCACATCGAGACAGCCGGCCCGCTCGCCCCTCACAGGATGACGGTGGAGGACTCCGTCGAACCGAGGGGACGCCATGACAGATGCCGCGCGTGACACCGCATCCGGCGACGTCTTCCGCCTGATGTACCGCAGCCGCAACCTGATCCCGGCCGAGGAGCGCAAGGAGGAGCTCGGCCGGCTGTTCAGCCAGGCGCGCCGGGACAACAAGGGCCGCGGGGTCACCGGCGCACTGCTGGTCCACGCCGACTGGTTCGTCCAGGTGCTCGAGGGCGAGGAGGCCACCGTACGGTCGCTCTACGCCACGATCGCGCGCGATCGGCGCCACGAGTTCGTGACGCTCCTCCACGGCCAGCGGGTCCCGAACCGGCGCTTCGCCCGCTGGGCGATGGCCCGGGTGTCCGACGACGGCGACCGGGACATCCCCCTGATCGCGCACACCGATGGCATCGTGCGCGCCGCCGGGCACCCGACGACCCCCGAGCAGGAGGAGGTGCTCGGGGTCATGCGAGACGCCGTGCGGGCGGCCGCCGAGACGGTGTGACCCGCGGAGCCCGTGCCCGCGACACCGCCCCGGTCCCAGGCAGGGCGGGCTCAGGCGCTGCGGGCTCAGGCGGTGCGAGGGCCCTCCCACAGGTCGACGCCGGTGTCGACGGCGTGCCGGTCGATGCGGGCGAGCTCGTCGGCGGAGAAGTCGAGGCGGTCGAGGGCGGCGACGTTCTGCTCGAGCTGGGCGACGCTGCTGGCGCCGATGAGCACGCTGGTCACCCGCGGGTCGCGCAGCGCCCAGGCCAGCGCCATCTGGGCGAGGGACTGCCCGCGCTCCCGCGCCATGCCGTCCAGCTCCCGGATGCGGCCCAGCGCCTCCTCGGTGAGCAGGTCGGTCGACAGCGACTTGCCCTGGCTGGCGCGCGAGCCCTCGGGGATGCCGGACAGGTACTTGTCGGTGAGCATCCCCTGGGCCAGCGGTGAGAACGCGATGCAGCCGACGCCGACCTCGGCGAGGGTGTCGAGCAGGCCCTCGGTCTCGATCCAGCGGTTGAGCATCGAGTAGCTGGGCTGGTGGATGAGCAGCGGCGTGCCCAGGTCGTCGAGGACAGCCGCGGCCCGCGCGGTGTCCTGCGGCGAGTACGACGAGATGCCGGCGTAGAGCGCCTTGCCCGACCGGACGGCGGTGTCGAGCGCGCCCATCGTCTCCTCCAGCGGCGTCGAGGGGTCGGGCCGGTGGGAGTAGAAGACGTCCACGTACTCGACACCCATCCGGCGCAGCGACTGGTCGAGGCTGGCGAGCAGGTACTTCCGCGAGCCGCCGCCCTGCCCGTAGGGGCCGGGCCACATGTCGTAGCCGGCCTTGGTGGAGAGCACCAGCTCGTCGCGGTAGGGGTGGAGGTCGTCGCGCAGGTGCCGGCCGAAGTTGGTCTCGGCGCTGCCGTAGGGCGGTCCGTAGTTGTTGGCCAGGTCGACGTGGGTGATGCCCAGGTCGAAGGCCCTCCGCAGCACCGCGCGCTGCCGCTCCAGCGGGACGTCGTCGCCGAAGTTGTGCCACAGCCCGAGGCTGATCGCGGGGAGGTCCAGGCCGCTGCGGCCGGTGCGGCGGTAGGTCATGGAGTCGTAGCGGTCCTGCGCTGCGGTGTGGGCCATGGCCGCTGTCCTGCCCGGCGCGCGAGGACCCGAACCGGGGAGCCGCCGAGCTGCGACCGCGCTGCGTAGGCGATCGGACGCCGGCCGGTGACGCTGCGCCGGGGTCGCAGCCCAGCGGTGCGCGGAGCCGCGCTGCGGCGGGCCGGCGGCGAGGAGGATGCGCGGCCGCGGGGGTCACGTCCACCCGACCTGGAGGGAGGGGCGCGATGCCCTTCTTCGACGGCTCCCGCGGCCGCATCCACCACACCGCGTGGCTCCCCGACGGCGAGGTGCGCGCCGTCGTCGTCTTCTGCCACGGCGGCTTCGGCGAGCACGTGGGCCTGTACGAGCCCCTCGGCCGACGGCTGGCCGCCGACGGCATCGCCGTGCACGCCCTGGACGCCATCGGCCACGGCCGCAGCGACGGCGAGCGCGACCTCATGACCTCGTGGGACGACTACGTCGACGACGCCCGGACCCTGGCCGGCATCGCCCAGGCCGAGCACCCCGGCCGCCCGCTGGTGCTGATGGGGCACTCCGGCGGCGGGGTGGCCGCCCTGCTGCTGGCCCAGCGGTCCCCGGACCTGGCGCAGGCCCTGGTGGTCTCCGCGCCGCCGGCCCAGTGCCTGCCCTGGGTCGAGGCCCTGATGGCCGCGGAGGCCGAGGACGTCGAGGACCCCGACCCCAGCCGGATGTTCAGCACCCACCCCGAGTACCTGGACCGGCTGCTGCACGACCCGCTGGTGCACCGCGGGCCCGTCCCCCGGCAGACGATGGTGGCGATCGAGGCGGCCTGGCCCGCGGTGGAGGCGGGGGTCGCCGAGGGGCGGCCGTCGATCCCGACGCTGTTCCTGCACGGCGAGTCGGACCCGATGGTGCCGGTCGAGCACTCGCGCGCGCTGGTCGCGCGGTTGCCCCGGGCCACGCTGCGCACGTTCCCCGGCGACCTGCACGACGTCCTCAACGAGCACGACCGGGAGACCGTGCACGACGTCGTCGCCGCGTTCGTGCTCGCCCAGGTCCGCCCCGCCGTCCGGGCCTGAGCGGACGGTCGCGCCCGGTCGCGGAGTGTGCCCAGCCCGTCAGAACGGCGGCGGGTCGTCGGCCGGGTCGGCGGATGGCGGGAGTGGCCTGGTGTCGTCCGGTGGTGGGTCGGGTGCTGCCGGGGGTGGTCGCACCCCGGGTGGGCGGGTCGTTCTTGTGATGCCGGAGGGTGTGGTGACCGTCAGGGTCCCGTCGGGGTGCAGGTGGAAGCGCCAGCCGCGGGCGAAGGTCTTGAGCCGGTGGTGGCTCCGGCACAGGCAGCACAGGTTGGCGCAGTCGGTGACCCCGCCGTCGGCGTGCGGGAGGACGTGGTCGGCGTCGGCCCAGCCGACCCGCTGGCCGCAGGTGAGGAACCGGCAGGCGCGGTCGCGGGTGCGCACGAACGCCTGCTGCGCGGGCGTGCGGGTGTAGCGGTCGACCGGGTCGGGCCGATCCAGCACCGGGCATCCGCAGTCCGGCTCGTCGGCGCCGTCGGGGTGCCGGTCGCAGCCTGTGCGTGCCAGCCGGCGCAGCCGGTCCAGCGTGCCGGTGGCCCGCAGCGTGCCGTCGGCGTCGGGGAGCGCCACCGTCACCGACCCGCCCTCGGGCGCCCGCACCCCGAGCGCGTCCAACTCGCGCAGCAGCTCGCGCAGGTGGGCGGCGGTGATGGGCAGCCCGTTGACCTCCCCGGCCTCCTCGCGGTCGCCGGCCAGCGCGGCGAGGCCGGCGATGATGGTCAGCTGCGCGGTCACCGCCGGGCCGGTCTGCCAGGGCCGCTGGATCAGGTCGGCGACCACCGCGCAGCGCAGCTCGCCGATCGGCCGGGGGTCGCCGTCGGCCTTGAGCATCCGGGCGAGTGAGTCGACCAGCGCGTGGCAGGCGGCGGCCACCTCGGCGGGCAGCTCGGCGGCCAGCGTGGCCATGCCCTCCAGCGGCGAGGGTCGACCCGCACGTCGGCGCGCCGCCGCGCCTGCTGCTTGCGCCGGCCGACGGCGTCGGCATCCAGGTCGAGCAGCAGGGCGAGGGCCCGCTGCTCGAGCCGGCCCACCGTCCACTGCGCGGCCGCGGGAGCAGCGCCGCCTCGATGCGGCGGGCGATCCCCGCCGGGGCGTGCTCCAGCACATCCACCAGCGCCTTGGCGCGGGTCTCGTCGAGGGCGCCGGCGGCCAGCGCCGCCCAGGTGGCGGGCAGTTTCTCCCGGTAGGTCCAGGCCCGGTGCGCCAGGTGGTTGGCGGTGCCGCGGCCGCAGTTGAGGACCACCGCCAGCTCGGCGGTGAAGAACTCCGACACCCCCGGCAGCTCGGTGTCCGGCGCCCACGAACCCGTGCGCGCGCCGGGAGTGCCGGGCGCGGGATCCAGGTCATCGGGAGAGTCGTCGGCCAGCCCGAGCACCAGTTCGGCCTTGTACGCGGCGGTCATGGCCTCCAACCGCGCGACCCGCTGCAGCTCGGCGGCCTTCTGCTCCCGCGACAGCAACGCCACCGGCAGCCGGCGGAACGGCGCGGGCGTGTCGATCACCGCATCGAGCAGCGCCTGCTCCACCGGCGACCGGCGCTCCGCGACCTCCACGACACCGAACCTACGGCGGAGGTACGACAGAACCCGCAGCTCAGAGCGGCAATGGGTCGCCGTGCACACGCACTCGTCAGGCGGTGGGCGTCCCCCGCAGGTCGACGTCGGCCGCAGCGACCGTGCCGGCGGTGCGCCCGGGCGCACCCGAGAAGCCCCAGTACAGGTTGGTGTGCGCGACGACCTGCTCGGGCGGCGGCGCGCCCCACTGCGTCTTGTCGCCGCAGGTGTGCGCGTCCCCGACCAGCAGCGCGTCGTAGCCGCGGACCACAGCGCCGTGCAGCGTGGCGCGGATGCAGGCGTCGGTCTCCGCGCCGGTCACCACGAGCCGGCCGACGCCGAGCCCGGCCAGCACCTGCTCGAGGTCGGTGCCCTCGAACGAGTCGCCGTAGTGCTTCTCGATCCGCGGCTCGCCGTCGGCCGGGGCGAGCTCGGGGACGATCCGCCACTCGTCGCTGTCGCGCGCCAGCTCCTCGTCGTCGTGCTGCACCCACACGACCGGGACCCGCTCACCGCGCGCCCGGTCCACGAGCCCCGCGATCGTGGCGACGACCTCGTCACGCGCGTGGGCCCCGCCGACCACGCCGTTCTGCACGTCGACGACGAGCAGCGCGCTGTTGGGCCTGTTCTGCAACGTGGTCATGCCGTCCCCTCGTATCGACCGCCGGTCGGGTCACCCTGGCACGGCCCACCGACGATCGCGGCGTCAGCGCACGGTGTACGGCCCGGTCGGCTCCGCGTGGTAGCCCTTCGCGCCGACGGTCAGGGCAAGCTCGCTGCGCGGCGGGCGCCCGGCGGCGAGCAGGTCGAGGGCGGCACGGAAGTCGTACTGCGGCGTCCAGCCGAGGTCGGCGCGGGCGGCGGCGTTGACGTACACCCGGTCGATCGAGGGGAACAGCCGCCAGCCCAGCCGCTCGTACAGGGCCGGCGCGTCGGGGAAGAGGCGGGCGACGACGGCCGGGGCGTCGGTGCGCAACCCGGCGAGGTCCTCACGGCGGAACGGCGTGGTGGCGCTGACGACGTAGCGGCCGAACCCGAGCGCCGGCGCCCGGTCGAGCGCGGCGCGGTGGGCGGAGACGACGTCGGCGAGGTCCACGCGCCGGTGCAGCAGCTCGTTGACCTTCACGTTGTCGTCGTCGTAGGCGCGGCGGACGTCGTCGGCGTCGTCGCCCTCGGGGAAGAACCGGGAGGTGCGCAGCACGACCACGGGCAGGCCGGTGTCGCGGGCGAGCAGCTCGCAGAGGTCCTCGGCGGCGACCTTGGTGGCGCCGTAGACGTTGCGCACCCGCGGGGCCACCGCCTCCGTGACCCACGCGGCGGGCTCCCCCGGCGCCGGGGTCAGCGCGCGGCCGAAGGCCGAGGTCGTGCTCGTGACCACGACCCGGCCGACGCCGGCGGCCACCGCCTCCTCCAGCACGGTGAGCGTGCCCGTGACGTTGGTGTCGACGAACGCCTGGCGGTCGTGCGTGCCGACGTGCGGCTTGTGCAGCGTGGCGGTGTGCAGCACGGCCTCGACGCCGGCCAGCGCGGCGCGGACCGCGCCCCGGTCACCGACCGAGGCGACGACGTCGGTCCACGGCGAGGGCAGCAGGTCCAGGCCGACGACGTCGTCGCCGGCGGCGCGCAGCACGCGGACCAGCGCCTCACCGAGGTGTCCCGAGCTGCCGGTGACCAGGACGCGCACGGCCCCACCCTGGCACGGCCGCGCAGCGGGTACCCCGCCCGCGGGGTCACCGTGCGGCGACCCGCTCCCTCGCCGGAGGGTCCGCCACGGCGTGCGGGCCCGTCGACAGCAGCGCCGCACGGGCGGCGAGGACGGCGGAGCGCTCGGCCAGCGCGGCGGCCCGGCGGGCCAGCTCCCGGGCGTGCGCCCGGCGCCGCGCCGCGGCGACCCGGCGGTGGTGCAGCACCGCGCGCCGCAGCTCCGCCGACCGGTCCTCGTGCAGCGCCACGCTCAGCCAGTCGGTCACCGTGCGCCCCCGCCGGCGGGGACGAGGGCCGGGCCGGGCAGGGCCGCCGCCGACCCGACGACGTGGTCGACGAGCCCGTACTCGACGGCCTGCTCCGCGGTGAACCACCGGTCGCGGTCGGAGTCGCGCTCGATCCGCTCCACGGTCTGCCCGGTGTGCCGCGCCTGCAGCTCGTTCACCTCGCGCTTGAGGCGGCGCAGCATGTCGGCCTGGACGGCGATGTCGGACTGCGTGCCCCCGACACCCGCCGAGGGCTGGTGGACGAGGATCCGGGTGCGGGGCAGGGCGTACCGCTTGCCCGGCGTGCCGGCCGTCAGCAGGAACTGGCCCATCGAGGCCGCCATGCCGAACGCGTAGGTGGCGACGTCGCAGTCGATGAACTGCATGGTATCGTACACGGCCATCCCCGCGGTGACCGAGCCACCGGGTGAGTTGACGTAGAGGTGCACGTCCCGGGTGGGGTCGTCGGCCGCCAGGAGCAGCATCCGCGCGCACAGCTGGTTGGCGACGTCGTCGTCGACCTGGCTGCCCAGGACGACGATGCGCTCCTGCAGCAGCCGGTCGAGGACGGCGTCCTGCAGCGAGCCGTGGCCGTTCGTCGTCATCGTTCTCGGACCTCCTGGGGACCGCCGGGACCGGACGGTCGCAGTCAATCGGGAGATCCGCGGAAATGCGCTGCAAAATGGCGCCGTTACGCTTTCCGCGCATTTCTTGCGCCGATGGCGAAATGGTGTCGACGGCGCCGCGCCGGCATCACCAGGGCAGGCGGCGGCCGTCCCGGAGGAAGTCGCCGGTGGTGCCCCCGGGCGGCAGGTCGACCGCCCGCAGGATGCTGGCGGCCGCGTCGTCCGCCGACCGCCCGCCGGTGCCCCGGTCGTCGGTCGCCACCCAGCCGGGGCAGACGGAGTTCACGGCGATGCCCTCGCGCCCGAGCTCGGCGGCCAGCATGCGGGTCAGGGCGTTGAGGGCGGCCTTCGAGACGCGGAACGCGGGCGCTCCCCCGCCCATGTTGACCAGCGACGCGGCCTCCGCGGACACGTTGACGACCCGCCCGGCGGAGCTGCGCCGCAGCAGGGGGAGGAAGGCCTGCGTGGTCCGCCAGGCGCCCAGCACGTTGGCCTCCCACGCCCGCTGGACCTGCTCGAGGTCCGCCGCGGTGGCGGTGCCGCGCACGTCGCGGGGCGCCGCGGCGTTGTTCACGAGGGCGTCGACCCGGCCGTGGCAGCGGCGCACCTCCTCGGCGGCCCGGGTGCAGCTGGACGGGTCGGTCACGTCGAGCCGGACGACGTCGAGGCGGACGCCGTCGCGCGCGCCGAGCTCCCGGGCCGCGGTCAGCCCGCGGCGCAGGTCGCGCACGGCCATGACGGGGGTGTCACCGCGGAGCGCGAGCCGGCGCACGAGCTCGAACCCGATGCCGCGGTTGGCGCCGGTCACCACGACCACCGCCGGCGGCACCCGGGACGCTGCCGGGGGCCGTGCGGCCACGGTGGGTCGTCCCTGCACCTGACCCTCCACTCGTCGCGGTCGGTCACCGCCGACCGTCCTCCGTCAGTGCAGGACCTGCAGAACTGTCGGTCCAATGCCGGGCGTGATAGCACCCCCTCATGGACGTGCACCTGCGGGACCTCCGGTACTTCCTCGCGGTGGCCGACGAGCTGCACTTCACCCGCGCCGCCCAGCGGTTGTTCGTCTCCCAGCCCGCGCTCAGCCGGCAGATCCAGGTGCTCGAGCAGCACGTCCGCGCGCCGCTGTTCGCCCGCGGGCCGCGCGGGGTCACCCTGACCACCGCCGGCCGGGCCCTGGTCCCCTACGCCCGGGCGACGGTCGCGACCTGGGACGAGGCCCAGCACGCCGTCGCCGAGGCGGTCGCCGCCGCGAGCCGGACGATCACGGTCGGGATGTCGGTGGGCGTGGGCCGCGGCCTCATCCCGGCCGCGGTCGAGGCGTTCGAGCAGCGCCACCCGGGCTTCACCGTCCAGTTCCAGCAGACGACGTTCGACGACCGCACCGCCGGCCTGACCTCGGGCGCCGCCGACCTCGCGTTCTGCTGGCTGCCCCTGCCCGAGGACAGCGGGCTGGCCCACCGGGTGCTCGTCCGGGAGGAGCGGCACCTGGCGCTGCCCACGGCCCACCCCCTCACCGAGCGGGCCGAGCTCACGATGGCCGACCTCTACGACGAGCCGTTCCTCGCGCTGCCCGAGTCGACGGGCAGCCTGCGGGACTACTGGCTGGCGGTCGAGGCCCGCGACGGCCACCCCGTGCGGATCGGCGCGGTGGTGCACGGCCCCGAGGAGACGGTGGAGGCCCTCGGCCGGGGCCTGGGCGTCGCGCTGATCAGCGCCGGCAACGCGGCGATCTACCGCCGTCCCGAGTACGTGGTCCGTCCGGTGCGCGGGCTGCCGCCCGGTGAGCTGGCCATCGCGTGGCGCGACGGCGACCCCCGGCCGGCCGTCCACGACTTCGTGGCCGCCTGCGTGGAGGCCGCCGCGTCGACGCCCGGCGCGGGAGTGCCCGGCCCCCCGACCGCCGCGGCCGGGTGAGTCCGGCCGCCCGACCGGGTCACCAGGGGATCGGCCGGCCGTCGCGGAAGAAGCCGCCGCTGGGCCCGTCGTCGCCGACGTCGACGGCGAACAGGACGCTGGCCGCGCCGTCGGCCACCGGACGGCCGCCCGCGCCGCCCATGTCGGTGGCCACCCACCCCGGGCAGACGGCGTTGACCAGCACGCGACGGCGGCGCAGGTCGGCGGCCAGCTTGACGGTGAGCATGTCGAGGGCGGCCTTGGAGACCGAGTAGGCCGGCGCACCCCCCGCGCCGTTGGTCTCCCCGAAGGACCCGGCGCCGCTGGAGACGTTGACCAGGCGGCCCCCCGGCCGCAGCAGCGGGGCCAGCGCCACCGCCATCCGCCAGGCGCCCACGACGTTGACCGCCAGCGCCTCGGCGACCACGCCGAGGTCGGCGTCGACCGCGGTCTGCCAGGTGTCGTAGTGGACGGCGGCGTTGTTGACCAGCACGTCGACGCCGCCGTGCTCGATGCGCAGCCAGGACGCCAGCGCCTCGACGCTGGCCGGGTCCGCGACGTCGAGCTGCCGGACGACGACCGGGCCGGTCATGCCACGGGCGGCGTCCCGGCCGCGCGCCTCGTCGCGGGACCCGAGGACGGTGGTCACCCCGCGGGCGGCGAGCCGGGCCACCACCTCCCGGCCGATCCCGCGGTTGGCGCCGGTGACGACCGCGACGCCGCTGGTCCTCACCGCGCACCCGCCACGCGGTCGGGGGCCAGGGCGGCCAGCGCCGCCGTCCAGTCCACGGCCCCCGTCGCCGGGTCGTCGAACACCTCGAAGGTGACCGGTGCACCCGGTGGGCGCAGCAGCAGGTGCACGCACGCCGCCGCCACGGTGTCTCGGCTGGTCTCCCCGTCACCGGTGTCGCCCTGCTCGAGCCGGACGCCGGTGGCGGGCCGGTCGGTGAGCCAGCCGGGCCGCACGACGGCGTGGTCGGCGCCGCTGGCCCGCAGTGCCTGCTCACCGCGCCACCGGGCCTCGGTCACGTGCGCCATCGCCGGGTACGCCTGCGGGCGGGTGACGTAGATCTGGCTCACCAGCACGACCCGGATCCCCCGGTCCGCCGCCGCGGCGGCGAGGGCGGCCACGCCGCGGTGCACGACCGCCTCGGCGCCCTCGGCGTCATAGGGCGGTTCGACCGACACCGCGACCCCGCCGATCCCCTCCAGGGCCGCCGGCCACGTGGCGGGGTCGGCGAGGTCGCCGACGGTCGTGCCGACCCCGGCGACCGGCCGCGGCCGGCGGCTGAGGACCGTCACGGGCCGCCCGGCGGCGAGCAGCCCCTGGACGACCCGCCGGCCGGTGCGCCCCGAGCCGCCGACGACGAGCAGGGTGCTCACAGGTGCTCGGCGAAGTGGGCGCCGGCCAGGGAGACGGCGCGGTCGACGTGGGCGTCGCCGTCGTAGAAGTCGAACTGGGTGCCCTCGTCCCAGTACTGGTCGATCGTCCCGGCCACCGACGCGGCGAACCGGTGCGCGCCCTGCGGGATGGCGGCGTCCTCGCTGTGCACGAGCAGCACCGGCTGCCGCACCTGGGGGGCCAGGGCGATCGGGTCGTAGGTGAGCCACCCGGGCCAGGCCATGACGGCGAAGCGGTTGCTCCAGGCGGGTACCCCTCCCCGCAGCGGGTCCTGGTAGAAGTCGATGTCGAACGGCATCGCGGTCAGCGGGTCGCCGGCGCCGACCGCCGGCACGTAGGTCACCTCGCCGGTCGCCTCGTGGTGGCTGCGCGCCCGGGCGCCGGCGGCCATCCGCATCGCCACCCCCTCGGCGCCGCCGTAGGTGTCCGCGACGACCTCCGCGTCGTGCAACCAGGGGGCCACCAGGGCCAGCGCCCGCACCCGCGGGTCGGTGACGGCGTTGGTGACCGTGTACCCCGCCGAGGCACAGACCCCGAGCGCACCGATCCGCCCGGGGTCGACGACGTCGGTGCGGCCGGCCAGGTAGCCCACCGCGTCACCGATGTCGCGGGCCTTCAGCGCCGGTGACTCGTAGTCGCGCAGGGCTCCCCCGCTGGCGCCGTAGCCGGTGTGGTCGAAGGCCAGCGCGGTGTGACCGCGGGCAGCCAGCCGGGCGGCGTACCGGTCGGCCATCTGCTCCCGGACGCTGGTCCAGGTGCCGGTGACCACCACGCCGGGCAGCGGACCGCTGACCCCCGCCGGCCGGTAGAGCACCCCGGCCAGCGGGGTGCCGTGGGCGGGGAAGACGACGGCCTCGGCCGTCACGCCGTCGGCGCGGCGGCGCCCCTCGTCGCGGACCCGGGCCGGCGCGGTCGCCGTCCGCACGGGCATCGGCGGTGCAGCGGTCATGTCGCTCTCCACGGCGGGGCGGGACGACGGAGCGAGGGGCCCGGCCGGCGGGGGCTCCGGCCGGGCGCGTCCACGGTGACGCGGAGGGAGGGCGGGAGGCCAATACCGAAGCCGATCACGTCCCGCTATCGCCCCTCCCGGATGTGTCCGGCGGTCGCCGGACGGACGCGACGGTCTCCGTTGACCCGGGTGCCCGCCGGCGGGAGCCTCGCCCCGCGCGGGGGCCGAGTACAGCGAGGACGGACGCGATGAGCACCACGCAGCGGCCGACGACCACCCCGGCCGGGGGGATCCCGGCCGCCCGCAGGTCCGAGGAGGCGCCGCCGCGGTCCGACCCGCTGGCCGACCTGGCCGCCTTCCCGCTGCTGGAGGCGCTCTACGGGCGCCGGTCCCGGCGTTTCGCGCTGGGCGACGAGATCCCGGACGGCCCGTTGGCCCACCGGTCGCGGCACGATCCGGTCCCGCTCACCGAGCTGGAGCGGATGCTGGTCCTCAGCGCGGCGGGCGGGACGACGGGCTGGCACTACTCGATCACCCGCAACGCCCGGTACGCGCCGCACGCCGCGAACTACGCCGGAGGGGCGGCCGGGCGGACCTTCCCGTCGGCGGCCGGCTTCCACACTGCGGAGCTGTTCTTCACCGACGACTCCGGCGTCTGGTTCTTCCCGACCCGGGACGCCGGAGCGCTGGTCGACCCCGCCACCGAGGAGGTCACGCCGCGGCTGATGGTCGAGCGGCACCGCGACCGGGTGCGGCGGCTCTCCGACCGCCGGCTCCACCTGCCGGCCGAGGAGCCCTACATGGAGGGCCACAACACCTGGTGCGTCAACGTGCCGGGATCGCTCCTGGTCATCCCGGTGGCCGACATCGCCCAGCACATGATCGCGATCCTCTGCTTCCTCGCGCAGAACGGGTACAGCGTCAGCGACGACGTCCACCGCCGCCGGATCCCGGGCGTCGAGGCCTTCGCCGACCTGGTCGACGTCGAGGAGCCGCTGCCGCTGACCTTCGTCGAGCAGTACGCCCTGACCGAGGCGACCGCGGAGCTGGCGACGAGCTGCTACGCGGGCGCGCTGGTGCTGCAGGCGATGGGCCTCGGCGGCTGGATGTTCGACGGGATCGACCGGTTCACCGTGCTCGGCGCGTCGGGGAACCCCGAGGTCCCGGGGCTGGGGTTCCGCTATGACGAGGACGAGCGCTGGTCGACGCCGAACCCGACCGGCCTGCCCGGGGTGTTCGAGGCGTTCTGCCCACCACACCACGCCGACATGGCCGCCGCGGTCGACGCGTTCGTGGTGCGCAAGTTCGGCCCGGGCGGGCCGTTCCACCGCGACACCCCGGGCGCGTGGACCGACAGCCCCGGCTTCCGCGGGAGCGCGCAGGTGCACGACGCGCGCTTCCGGGCGCTGATCGCCCTGCAGGCGCAGTACGTGTTCGACACGTTCGGCAAGTTCCCGGGGACGGTGCCGACCCTGTTCATCCTCAACTACCTGCAGGCCCACCACCTGGACCTGGAGTTCTACGACCGGTTCTTCACCGCGAACGCGTACCTGCGCACGCACGCCGAGCACATGGACCGGTGGCACGCCGAGGAGGGCTGACCGTGGGCGGGTACGTGGCCGGCAACGGCCTGGACATCTGGACCGAGCAGGCCGGCGCGGGACCCGACGTCCTGCTCGTCTGCGGCGCCGGGGACACCGTCGAGGCGTGGCAGGCGCAGCTCGACGGGCTGGCCGGCCGCTACCGGCTGACGGCCTTCGACAACCGGGGCGCCGGCCGCACCGCGATGCCGGACGAGCCGGTCACCATCGAGGCGATGGCGGACGACGCCGCGGCGGTGCTGGACGGGCTCGGGATCGCCGCCGCGCACGTGGTGGGCTACTCCGGCGGCAGCATCGCCGTCCAGGAGCTCGCGCTGCGCCACCCCGACCGGGTGCGCAGCCTCGTCCTGCAGAGCACCTGGGCCGCGATGGACCCCTACTACCGGTCCTGGGTGCGCTTCGTGCAGTGGCTCGTCGAGGCCGCCCCGAGCGAGCGGGCGTTCCTCGAGGGGTTCTTCCTCGACATCTACACACCCCGGGCGTACGCGGACGGCACGGTCGCCGCGCTGGTCGACGACGCGCTGGCGTTCCCGCACAAGCAGTCGGCGCGGGACCTGCAGCGCTACCTCGACCCGCTGCCCGACCACGACACGACCGCCCGGCTCCCGCAGATCGCGGTGCCGACGCTGGTCCTCGCCGGCGGCGTCGACCCCGGTGCGCGTCCGGCGCTGGGCCGGGTGGTGGCCGACGCCATCCCCGGCGCCCGCTTCGAGGTGTGGGAGACCGAGTCGCACCAGCCCTTCCAGGAGGTGCCCGAGCGCTGGAACGCCCGGGTCGACGCCTTCTGGCAGGGGGTCGAGGCCGGGCCGGTGCCGCTCCCCCGCCGGCAGCAGGCGCAGCCGGGGGCGGCTGCCCCGACGACGGCGCAGGGCTGAGCAGCTCCGGTTTCCACAGGCGCGAAAGTGCCGCGCACGGAACCGGTGACGGGGAGCGGGGGGCTGCGCCACCATGTGCCGCCGCTCAGCCCCCACCTCCGGAGACCCCCATGCCCGCACCGTCCCTGCCCGGGGACCAGGTGATCGCCTTCGTCCTGCTGGACATCGCGATCATCCTGATCGCCGCCCGCCTCGTCGGCGCGCTCGCCCTGCGCGTCGGCCAGCCCCGCGTCGTCGGCGAGATCGTCGCGGGCGTCCTCCTCGGCCCCTCCCTGCTGGGCGCCACGACGTTCGTCTGGGACGACGCGCCGTCGTTCCTGGCCTGCGACCGGTCCCTCCCGGAGGGGGTGGCGCCGAGCATCAGCTCGTGCCTGTTCCCGGCCCAGGCGCAGAGCGGGCTGGCCCTGCTCGGCACGATCGCCCTGGTCCTGTTCATGTTCCTGGTCGGGCTCGAGCTCGACACCGACCGCCTGCGTGGCCGGGCCGCCGGCATCGTCACCGTGGCCGTCGGGGTCGTGGCCATCCCGGTCGCGCTGGGGTTCCTCATCGCGCCGGTCCTCTTCACCGACCGGTTCACCGGCGTCGGCGACCCGTCCCGGATCGGCTTCACCCTCATGGTGGGCGCGATGCTGGCGGTGACCGCGTTCCCGGTGGCCGCGCGCATCCTCCAGGAGAAGGGGCTGGCGACCTCGCCGCTCGGCATCGTCGGCATCGCGGCGGCGGCGCTGGTCACCATCCTCATGTTCCTCACGGTGGGCGTCGCCCGAGGCGTGGCCACCGGGGAGCCGTCCTCCTCGCACCTGTGGCGGCTGACCGGGACGCTGGTCTTCCTCGCGGTGATGTGGCTGGTCGTGCGGCCGGCACTGGCGCGGCTGTTCCGTGGTGGCGAGGCAGGCGACCCGCTGACCGGCACCCAGTTCGCCGTCGTCATGGGCATGGTCGTGCTGGCCGCGTACGCCGCCGACCGGATCGGCATCCACGCGCTCGTCGGTGGCTTCGTCGCCGGCCTGGTCGTGCCGCGGCACGCCGTCCTCACCACGGCGCTGACCTCGCGGCTCTCCGACGTGGCGATCGTGTTCCTGCTGCCGATCTTCCTGGCCTACAGCGGGCTGCGAACCGACTTCACCACGCTGACCTGGGCCGTGGTGCCCGGCATCGCGCTCTTCGTGGTCGTGGCGATCATCGGCAAGTGGGGCGGCGGCCTGGTCAGCGGGCGCCTCGGCGGGCTGACCTGGGGCGAGAGCAACGCGCTGGGCATCCTGATGAACTGCCGCGGCCTGATGGTGCTCGTCGTCGCCCTGGTGGCGCTCAACGCCGGGGTCATCAGCCCCCAGTTGCAGGCCGGCGCGGTGGTCATGGCGCTGATCACCACCGGCATGACCGGCCCGCTGGTCGACCGGTACCTGGGCCGCCCGGAGCAGCAGCCGACCGCCCGGGCCGTCGAGGTCGGCTGACCCGGCGCGCCGCTCCGCCGCGGTCCCGCTCGCACGGCCACCGGCCCGGCCCCTCGACGAGGGACCGGGCCGGTGGTCCGTCCGGGCCCGCCGCCGGCGACGGTCCTTCGCCTCTGCCCGCGCCGCCGCGGCGGCGGGAGGGTCGGTCCATGCGCCAGCAGCTGCGTTCCGTCCGAGCCGGGGTGGTCACCCTCCTCGGCGTCGTCCTGCTCGCCGCGTGCTCCGGCGACGACGAGGGCTCCGGCGACGGCGGCGGGTCCGCCGCCGACACCCCGGCGACCGACTCCCCCGCGGAGGACTCGGCGGCCGGGGACGACTTCTGCGCCCAGGCCGCCGACCTCGACCAGCGGGTGGAGGACGCCGTGGCGGAGGCCGCGGGCGACGCCTCGGTCCCGGAGGTGTTCCGTCAGCTCGGGGACGAGATGCGCGCCATGAGCGCACCGGAGGCGATCGCCGACGACTGGGAGGCCATGCAGGCCGGCCTGGACCGGATGGCCGACGCGATGGCCGACCTCGACCTCACCGACCAGGACTCGGTCGCCGCGCTCGAGGACGCCGGCAGCGGGCTGGACACCGCGAGCGAGAACGTCGACACCTACCTGCGCGAGGAGTGCGGGATCGACTGACCCGCGGGCGACCGGTGTCGCCGGAGCGCGCGTGCGCCCGCCCCGCGGTGGGTAGAGGGACTCCTGACGACCGGGCATCCACTCCCGGCGCCGCCGATCCGCTGGAGGCGACGTGTCGCCCTCTCGTCCCCCCGTTCCCGACGTCGACCGTCGCATCGTGGCCGCCTACCGAGAACTCGGCACCGCTCGCGACGACTTCCAGAGCGCCCCGAGCGGCCGCGCCTTCGGCCTGTGCCAGGCGGCCCAGGACGCGCTCGACGCGTTGCTCGACCTGCGGCTGAGCCTCACGGCCGCGATCGCACCGACGGCGGCGGCCCCGGCCTGAGGGCGGGCACCGCGCTCGGCGGGACCTCCTCGGCCCGACCGCGGGTCGGGCACGATCGCGCGGTGGACCCCGAGCAGCTGCTGCGGACGACGGCCGACCGGCTGGACGCGCTCGCCGCGCGGACGACCCCCGGCGACTGGCGCACCGGCGGACTGCTGGCGACCCGCCCCGAGGTGGTCGCGCACTCCCCCGACGACGGCACCGAGCACGTGGCCGAGGCACGGGCCCGGACCGGTGCGTGGATCGCGGCCCTCTCCCCCGCGCTCGCCGCGCCGCTGGCGGGCTGGCTGCGCGCCGCGGCGACGCAGGTGCCGGTCGACCCGGCCGCCGAGGCGTTCGCCCGGGCGCTGCTCGCGCGGCTGCCCTGACGCGTCGCCCCCGCGAGACGTCACCGGCCCGGCCCCCCGCAGGGGACCGGGCCGGTGACGACCTCGGTGGTCAGGGACGTCCCTGACCGGTCAGGTCAGCTGCAGCCGCTGGTGGAGCCGCAGCCCTCGCAGACGTAGCAGCTGCCGGCCGGGCGCATCTTCGTGCCGCAGGTCATGCACAGCGGCGCGTCGGTGACGTTGCCGGTGACCAGCTCGAGCAGCTCGGCCGAGGAGTGGGCCTCCTTGACCGGCTTGTCCGCGGCGGGCTCGGGCTTGGCCGGCGTCTCGGTCGGCACCGAGCCGCGCAGCGCCTCGACGTCGACCTCCTCCTCGACGACCTCCGCCGTCGAGGCCGAGCCGCCGTAGCTGCCCGAGACCTGGGCCGCCCGCTCCTCGGCGGTGAAGATGCCGAGGGTGGCGCGGGTCTCGACCGGCAGGTGGTCGAGGGCCAGGCGGCGGAAGATGTAGTCCATCACCGACTGCGCGATCCGGATGTCCGGGTCGTCGGTCATGCCGGCCGGCTCGAACCGCATGTTGGTGAACTTCTGGATGTAGGTCTCCAGCGGCACACCGTGCTGCAGCGCGATCGAGATGCCGATCGAGAAGGCGTCCATGACACCGGCCAGGGTCGAGCCCTGCTTGCCGAGCTTGAGGAACACCTCGCCGAGGCTGCCGTCCTCGTACATCCCGGCGGTCATGTAGCCCTCGGCGCCGGCGACGCTGAACGACGTCGTCATGCTCTGCCGCTTCTTGGGCAGCCGGCGGCGGACCGGGTGCGACGTCGCGGCGACCGGAGCCGCCTCCACCTCGGCCTTGGCCCCACCATCGGCAGTGGTCTTCTTGGCCTTGGCGTCGGACAGCGGCTGGCCGACCTTGCAGTTGTCGCGGTAGATCGCCAGCGCCTTGAGGCCGAGCTTCCAGCCCTGGAAGTAGATGTTCTCGACGTCCTCGACGGTCGCCGTCTCCGGCATGTTGACCGTCTTGCTGATGGCACCGGAGATGAACGGCTGCACCGCGGCCATCATCCGCACGTGGCCCATCGGGGAGATGGCCCGCTCGCCCATCGCGCAGTCGAAGACCTCGTAGTGCTCCGGGCGCAGGCTCGGGGCGTCGACGACGTGGCCGTGCTCGGCGATGTACTCGACGACCGCCTCGACCTGCTCGTCCTGGTAGCCGAGGCTCTTGAGCGCCCGCGGGACCGTCTGGTTGACGATCTGCATGGACCCGCCGCCGACCAGCTTCTTGTACTTGACCAGCGAGAAGTCCGGCTCGATGCCGGTCGTGTCGCAGTCCATCATGAAGCCGATGGTGCCGGTGGGGGCGAGCACCGAGGCCTGGGCGTTGCGCCAGCCGTTCTCGGCACCGATGTCCAGGCACTCCTGCCACTGGGCGGTGGCTGCGCGGAGCACGTCGGCGTCATCGGCGCCGACCGGGCGGATGGCGTCGTTGGCCGCGGCGTGCTTGCGCATGACCCGGGCGTGGGCGTCGGCGTTGCGGGCGAAGCCCTCGTAGGCGCCGACGATGCCGGCCAGCTCGGCCGAGCGCCGGTAGGCGGTGCCGGTCATCAGCGAGGTGATCGCCGCGGCGAGGGTCTGGCCGCCGCGCGAGTCGTAGGCGTGGCCGGTCGCCATGAGCAGCGCGCCCAGGTTGGCGTAGCCGATGCCCAGCTGCCGGTAGGCCCGGGTGGTCTCACCGATCGGCTCGGTCGGGAAGTCGGCGAAGCAGATGGAGATGTCCATCGCCGTGATGACCAGCTCGACGGCCTTGACGAACGTGCGGGCGTCGAAGGTCCCGTCGTCCTTCAGGAACTTCATGAGGTTCAGCGACGCCAGGTTGCACGAGCTGTTGTCCAGGCTCATGTACTCCGAGCAGGGGTTGGACGCGTTGATCCGACCCGTCTCGGGGTTGGTGTGCCAGTCGTTGATCGTGTCGTCGTACTGGATCCCGGGGTCGGCGCACTCCCACGCGGCCTGGGTGACCTTGCGGAACAGGTCCTTGGCGTCGACGGTCTCGATCACCGAGCCGTCGAGGCGGGCGCGCAGGCCGAAGCCGGTGCCGTCCTCGACCGCGCGCATGAACTCGTCGGAGACGCGGACCGAGTTGTTCGCGTTCTGGTACTGGACGCTGGTGATGTCCTTGCCGCCGAGGTCCATGTCGTACCCGGCGTCGCGCAGCGCGCGGATCTTGTCCTCCTCGCGCGACTTGGTCTCGATGAACTCCTCGATGTCGGGGTGGTCGATGTCGAGGACGACCATCTTGGCCGCGCGCCGGGTGGCGCCGCCGGACTTGATCGTCCCCGCGGACGCGTCGGCGCCGCGCATGAAGCTGACCGGACCCGAGGCGGTACCGCCGGAGGACAGCAGCTCCCTGGACGAACGGATGCGCGAGAGGTTCAGGCCGGCGCCGGAGCCGCCCTTGAAGATCAGCCCCTCCTCGCGGTACCAGTTGAGGATCGAGTCCATCGTGTCGTCGACGGCGAGGATGAAGCAGGCGCTGACCTGCTGCGGGGCGCTGGTGCCGACGTTGAACCACACGGGGCTGTTGAAGCTGAACACCTGGTGCAGCAGCATCCACGTCAGCTCGTGCTCGAAGACCTCGGCGTCGCCCTCGGTGGCGAAGTAGCCGTGCTCACGGCCGGCGGCGCCGTAGGTCAGGACGACCCGGTCGATGAGCTGGCGCAGGCTGGTCTCCCGCTGCGGCGTCCCAACGGCGCCTCGGAAGTACTTGGTCGTGACGATGTTGGTGGCGTTGATGCTCCACTCGGCAGGGAACTCGACACCGCGCTGCTCGAAGTTGACCGAGCCGTCACGCCAGTTGGTCATGACGACGTCGCGGCGCTCCCAGGCCACCTCGTCGTAGGGGTGGACCCCGGCGGTCGTGTAGACGCGCTTGACCTTCAGGCCCTTCCCCCGGGTCGGCGCCTTGGGGGCACGACGCGTGCGGCCTGCCGGGCGGTCCTCGATCTCGGTCACGAGCTCTCCCTCGGTGAGTGGTCCAGGCGGCTGGGGAAGAGAGCCACCCTGTTCCTAGCGGTTGGTGCTGACGGTTCTGAGGTGGTGCTGGACGGTCCGGCGACGCTGCCGGCCGGTGGTCAGGGGGTGGCGGCGCCGCTGGTGCCGGCCTGGCCGCGCCCGCCACGACGGCGCGGCGGCGGGTCGAGCTGCATGCCGGGCAGCGGTGGCGTGCCACCGGTGTGGTGCCGCGCGCGCAGCTCGGTGATCTCCTTCTCGAAGTCCTCGACCGAGCTGAAGGCGCGGTAGACGCTGGCGAAGCGCAGGTAGGCCACCTCGTCGAGCTCCCGCAGCGGCCGCAGGATCGCCAGGCCCACCTCGTGGCTGGGCACCTCGGCCACCCCGCTGGCGCGGATGGCGTCCTCCACCTGCTGGGCGAGCTGCTGGAGCTGGTCCTCGTCGACCGGCCGGCCCTGGCAGGCCCGGCGCACGCCCGCGACGACCTTCGAGCGGTTGAACGGCTCGCTGACCCCGCTGCGCTTGACGACGGCGAGGACGGCCTCCTCCACCGTGGTGAACCGGCGGCCGCAGGCGGGGCAGGAGCGACGGCGGCGGGTGGTGGCACCCTCGTCGGCCTCGCGCGAGTCGATCACCCGGCTGTCGGGGTTGTGGCAGAAGGGGCAGCGCACTGCGGTTCACCTCCCTCTGCGGACGGGCTCGGTGCCGGTCTCCCCGGCGCCGGGTGGGACGTACCGGCGGACGGCCGGATGCCACCGGCCACCGCGCCTCGCCGCCCTCTGCTGTGGACCCCTCTGGGGACATCCGGTGGACACCCCGGGGATGACCTGAGGACGCCCTGTGGAGGACTCCCTCCGTCGTGACCACTAGATGTAGGGGGACAGTAGGCCGGGCTCCACAACATCTGCAAGCCGACGCCGGGCGTGTCTCTTCCGCCGAGATGCGGTCGTGACCTCGCGGTGACCAGGCGCGACCACCTCTCCCACCCGTCACACGACACGCCGCGGCGCCCGCGCATCGGCGCGCGGGACAGGACTGCCGGGTGTACGGAGCGGCCACGGACACGCGGCCGCGCGGTGCACGGCCCGGCACCGTCGGGCGACGCCGCCGGCGGGTCCGGGAGGGCGCGGGACGCCGGGGAGGGGTCGCTCAGACCGACGGGCGCACCGCGGGACGCCTGCCGCGCGGGTTCGGCACCAGGTCGCCCAGGCGGATCGGCCGGGTGAGCAGGTCGGGCTCCCCGTCCGGCGCGAGGGCCGTGTCAGGGGTGGCGACGGGCACGCCGACGGCCGGCATCTCGGCGGTGACCGCGCGGTGTCGGCCGGCGCCGGCCGCGGAGGGAGCCCGGTGCCGGCCCGGCGCCTCCGCGCCGACGGCCGGCTGCTCGGCGGTCACGTCGGCACAGTGCCGGCGGGAACGGCGCGGGCGGTCAGCAGCCGGCACACCGACCGGGCGGACGACGGACATCGCGGCCGTGACGGGCCCCCCGGGAGCGGAAGCCGTGACGGCGGTGTGCGCGGTGACCGCCGGCGCCAGCGTGAGCCGGCGCTCCGGCAGCCGGACGGCGGCCAGCTCGACCCAGGTCCCGGCGCCCTCGACGACGCCCGGGACCTCGGTACGCAGTCGCACCCAGACCTCGCACGCGCCGGTGTCGTCGTGCCGCCAGCCGAGCATCGCGCCCACGACCCAGGCGCCGTCCACGAGCACCTCGACGTCCTGCGGCGACCCGAACGACACCGCTGCCCTGCTGTTCACGGCTGCTGACACGTCCTCACCGTATGTGTTCGTCCGAGCCGGATGCGTGAGCGACCGGACACCGATGGTTGACGAACCGGGCCGGGCGGTCTCGTCACTTGTCCGGGGAGTGCCCCCGTCCCGGTCACGGCAGGCGCAGCACCTGACCGGCGACCACCGCCGAGTCCTCGAGGTCGTTGAGCTCCTCGATCGCGTCGACGACGACGCGCACGTCCTGCTCCGGGCCGGCGACCTCGCCGGCGATCGACCACACGGTGTCACCCGGCTGCACGACGACGCTGCTCTCCCCGGCGAGCCGCAGGCCCTGCTCGGGGGCGAGCACCTCCCGCCCCAGGACCGCGCCGCCGACGCCCGCGGCGAGGACCAGCACGGCCACCAGGCGGCGCCCGCGGTGGGTCAGCCGCACGGGGCCGGGGGCCGGCGCCGCCGGACCGCGGCCGGCCCGGGCCGGCTCGCAGCGCACCGGCCGGCCCCCCGGCCGCGCCGGTGCCCGGCGGGTGCGGGGCGCCTCGGCGGCCGGCCCCGCGGCGGGACCGGTGGCACGGACGGGCGCCGCGGCCGGGCGGTCGGGCACCGGCCGCAGGTGCCCGGTGATCCGCGGACCCGAGCCCGGCAGGGCCGCCCGCGGCGACGCCGGAGCGCCCTGGGCCGGGCGACGCGGGGCCGGGGGAGGTGCCTGCCGGCGCGGGGCCGCGGTCCCGCGCACGGCCCCCTCCGCCAGCAGCGGCCGCCAGGGGACCCGGACCGCCGCGTCGAACTCCAGAACCGCCTGGTGCACGCTGCCCATGACCACTCCTCCTCGTCGCCCCACCGCCGTCGAACACGCGTTCGATCGAACGTCTGTGCGATGTCTACCGCATGGGGCCGACGGGGTCGACCCGACACCTCCGACGGGTTTCGAACACACGTTTGAAGTACCGGGCCCGAGGCGCTACGGTCCGATCAGCAGCCGTCCGCCCGTTCCCCCGGACGCCGGCACCTCCCGGCGTCCGGGGGCCGGGTCCTCCGGGCGGCGGGCGGGACACGAGGGCCGTGGCGACACGGCCGGCGAGGAGGAGACGTGGCGGGCACGAGCGGCACCGGCCAGGGCACGCGCGGGGGTACGGCCACCCGGCGAGGAGGCCGGCGGGGGACGGACACCGCTGCCGACGGCGCCGGGGGGCAGACCGCCGCGGTGCGGTCGTTCCCCGACCGGGGCGACGCCGGCGACGGGCTGACCCAGCGGCAGCGCCGGGTCCTCGAGGTCATCCGCGACTCGATCGACCGCCGCGGTTACCCGCCCTCGGTCCGGGAGATCGGCGAGGCGGTGGGCCTGTCCTCGGCGTCGTCGGTGGCCCACCAGCTCTCGGTGCTGCAGAAGAAGGGCTGGCTGCGGCGCGACCCCAACCGCCCGCGCGCGCTCGACGTGCGGCTGCCCGGGGACACGGCCACCGAGGGCGCACCGGCCGCGCCGGCCGCCGCCGACGGCGGCACCGCGCCCACCTACGTGCCGCTGGTCGGCCGGATCGCCGCCGGCGGCCCGGTGCTGGCCGAGCAGGCCGTCGAGGACGTCTTCCCGCTGCCGCGCGAGCTGGTCGGCGAGGGCACCCTCTTCATGCTCCGCGTCGCCGGTGACTCGATGGTCGACGCGGCGATCTGCGACGGCGACTGGGTGGTCGTGCGCCAGCAGCCCACCGCCGAGAACGGCGAGATCGTCGCCGCCATGCTCGACGGCGAGGCCACGGTCAAGACCTACAAGCGGCGCGACGGGCACGTGTGGCTGCTGCCGCACAACCCGGCCTACGAGCCCATCCCGGGTGACGAGGCCACCGTCCTCGGCCGCGTGGTGTCCGTCCTGCGCCGCGTCTGACCCCACCGCCCGACCCCAGGCGGGCCCGGCTCCCGCCGCGCCGGTCGGCGGGAGCCGGGCCCGCGTGGCCGCGGGCTCAGCCGGTGGGTGGCGCGGCCGCCCGCCGCCGGCGCAGGCGGCCGCCGATCCACACCGCCACCGTGGCGACGGCGGCCGCCACCAGCGCGGCGGTGATCGGGGGGACGTCCGTGCCGCCGTCGGCGGGCGCGGTCGCCGTCGAGGTCGCCGTCGAGGTCCCCGCCGGTGACGACGACGCGGCGGCCCCGGCCGGGATCGGCACGACCGTGACGTCGCCGGGCGGTCCCTCCCCGGCGACGAGCAGCGCGGCGCCGTCGGCGGTGAACGACACCGCCTCCCCCTGCGGTGCCTCGGGCAGCGCGATGCGCGCCGGCTCGCCCGCCAGCGCGGCCGGGACGTCGGACCCGGCGAGCGGCCAGACGTAGGCGTCGGTGTAGGTCCGCAGCGCGATCCGGCTGCCGTCGCGGGCGACGGCGCCCCCGGTCACCAGCAACTGGCCGGCACGCCCCACCGGGCCGCCCGGCGTCCCGGTGAGCGTGAAGGCCACGGTGCCCACGTCGGCCAGCGCGACCGTGCCGCCGTCGACCAGCGGCGCCGCCGGCCGGTAGACGTGACTCGCCCCGAGCACCTCCTTGGTGACCAGGTACGGCGTGCCGTCGGGCGCGACCAGCAGTGCCTCGGCGTCGTGCGGGCCGTCGGGATAGGTGAGCCGGTACAGCGCCGTGGCGCCGTCGGGCCGCAGCGCGATGAGGGCGACGGTCCCCCGGGTGGCGTTGTTGTCCCCGGTGTCGGCCAGCCACACGGTGCCGTCGGGTCCGACGCCGAGGTCCTCGGGGTCGTAGGGGTCCAGCGGCGCGACGGTCTCGTCGACGACCCGGCAGGTCTGGTCGAGCACCGCGACGGTCACCCGCTCACCGCCGTCGGCGACGGCCAGCATCCGGTCGCCGACGTCGACGAGCCCGGAGAGCTCAGCGAGCCGTGGGTCGGTCACCTGGCAGCGCGGTGCGGGCGCGGCCTCCTCGGCGGCCGCGGAGGCCGCCGGCAGCAGGACCGGGGCGAGCCCCAGCGCGAGCCCGAGGACGGCGGCCGGTGCGCGCGGGGCGGACGCCCGCGCGCTACGCGGGAGGACGGCCGACGCGGGCACTCGCCCAGCGTGACAGCACGACTGCGTCGAGTGCGTGCACCACGCCCAGCAGCAGGATCCCGACCGCGGCCCCGACGACCGCGTCGGTGACCCAGTGGAAGTCCAGCGAGACCATGGCGATCCCGGTGGCCACCGGCCCGACGACGCTGAGCCACCACAGCGTCCGCTGCACCGGCGGCGCGAGCCGGTACTCGACGGCCTGCCAGCGGGCCACGCCCCACATGAGCACGGCGTTGGCCACGTGCCCCGAGGGGTAGCTGGCGCCGTCGCGGTGGAAGAACGAGCCGGGATAGGCGGGCGCCGTGCGACCGGTGCCGAACTTGAACGCGTAGACCACGACGGTCAGCAGGGCGAGGGCGACGAGCACCCGCACCAGGGGCAGCAGCGTCCGCCGGCGGATGCACAGCCAGCCGACCAGGCCGGCCAGGACGACGAGGATCGTGCCCCGTCCGCCGATCTGGGTCACCGCCCAGACCGGCCAGTAGACCGGGGAGTCGCGCAGCCCCCACTGGCTGACGATCTCGGAGACCTCGAGGTCGAGCCGCTCGAGGACACCCCGGCTGAGCAGGTCGACGGTGACGCCCACGGTCACCACGAGCGACAGGATCATCAGCCACCACGGCGGCCGTCCGGGGGTCACGACGGCGGGGACGGGGGCCGACGGGTCGCCGTCGGCCGGCGCTCCCCTCCCCCGACGCACCACGCCGCTGGTCACGCGGCCACGGTACCGGGCCGTGACCCGGCCGTGACCTCGCCGCGGGGGACGGCGAGCCGCCCGGGTGGCCGGCGGGCAGCCGGTCACCCGGGCGGGCGAGCGCCGCGGCCGGTCAGCCGACCGGGACGGCGAACCGCTCCAGCGCCGCGGCCAGGCCGCCGTCGACCCGCGCGCTCAGCCGGGTGCCATCCGCCTCGTGCTGCTCGCTCAAGACCTCGCCGTCGCGGTGGACGCGGGCCACCAGGTCGCCGCGGTCGTAGGGCACGAGCACCTCGACCTCGACGTCCGGGTGCGGCAGCCGGGCGGCGACGACCTCGCGGAGCCGCTCGATGCCCTCGCCGGTCCGCGCCGAGACCCACACCGCGCCGGGGAGCGCCCGGCGCAGGGTCAGCACGTCGTCCTCGGTCATGGCGTCGACCTTGTTGACGACGATCAGCTCGGGCACCGCCGCGGCGTCGATCTCGCGCAGCACCACGTGCACCGCGTCGATCTGGCCGAGCGGGTCGGGGTCGGAGCCGTCGACGACGTGCAGCAGCAGGTCGGCGCCGGCCACCTCCTCCAGCGTCGAGCGGAAGGCGTCGACGAGCTGGTGCGGCAGGTGCCGCACGAACCCGACGGTGTCGGTGAGGGTGTACTCGCGGCCGTCGGGCGACTGCGCGCGGCGCACCGTCGGGTCGAGGGTGGCGAACAGCGCGTTCTCCACCAGCACGCCGGCACCGGTGAGCCGGTTGAGCAGGCTGGACTTGCCGGCGTTGGTGTAGCCGGCGATCGCCACGCTCGGCACGGCGTTGCGGCCGCGCGCCGAGCGCTGGGTCGCCCGCGCGGTGGCCATGCCGGCGATCTCGCGGCGAAGCCTGCTGACCCGCGACCGGATCCGCCGCCGGTCGGTCTCGATCTTCGTCTCACCGGGACCGCGGGTACCGATGCCGCCACCACCGGCGACGCGGCCACCGGCCTGCCGGGACAGCGACTCACCCCAGCCGCGCAGGCGCGGCAGCATGTACTGCATCTGCGCCAGCTCGACCTGGGCCTTGCCCTCCCGGCTGGTGGCGTGCTGGGCGAAGATGTCGAGGATCAGCGCGGTCCGGTCGACCACCTTGACCTTGAGGATCCGCTCCAGCGCGTTGAGCTGGCCGGGGGTCAGCTCGCCGTCGCAGATCACGGTGTCGGCGCCGGTCGCGGCCACGATGTCGCGGATCTCGCCGGCCTTTCCCGAGCCCACGTAGGTGCCGGCGTCGGGCTTGTCCCGCCGCTGGCTCACCGCCTCGAGCACCTCCGAGCCCGCCGTCTCGGCGAGCGCGGCCAGCTCGGCCAGCGACCGGTCGGCGTCGGCCTGGGTGCCCTCGGTCCACACGCCGACCAGCACGACGCGCTCGAGGCGCAGCTGCCGGTACTCGACCTCGCTGATGTCGGCGAGCTCGGTGGACAGGCCCGCCACCCGGCGCAGCGCGCCGCGGGCCTCGAGGTCGTACGAGCCGGTGGTGTCGTCGGTGTCGTCGTCCCACTGGCCGGCCGGCGCGGGACGGGGGTCGACGGCCTGCTGGTCGTCGATCGGAGTGCTGCGGGAGGCGGTCGTCATCGCGTCCAGCGTGACACGCGCGTCGTCAGTGGTCACCTGGGTTGTCGTCTGTGCAGTCGTCATACACCGGGTGCAACACCGGAACGGGTCAGGTGCATCCCGCCGGGAGCCGGGTAGGTCGGGACCGTCCGCAGCACCGACGAGAGGGGCACCCCGTGAGCACCAGCAGTGACGCCGGCGTCGAGGACCCGGGCCGCGACCCGGCCGGCCTCGAGGTCCCGCGCAACCTCTTCGGCGGCGCCGACCAGGACACCGGGGCCGGCACGCCGCGCGGCACCGGCAACGTCGGGCCCGGTGACAAGCCCGAGGCGCCCACCGACGAGCCCGAGACCCGCGCCGACACCCCGGACAACCCCTAGGAGCCGAGCCACTCCCGGGTCAGGTCGCCGGTGGCCACCACGACGGCGGGGCCGCGCAGCACGGTCGTCTCGGGGGTGACGTCGACGGTCAGCCGGCCGCCGGGGACGTCGACGACGACCGTGCCGCGCTGCGGCCCGTCGGACCCGGCGGCCAGCGCGGCGTAGGCGGTGGCGCAGGCGCCCGTCCCGCACGAGCGGGTCTCCCCCACCCCGCGCTCGTGCACCCGCAGCCGCACGTGCGCGTCGGCGCCCTCGACGTCGGCGGCGAGGACCCGCACGAACTCGACGTTGACGCCGTCGGGGAACAGCGCGGGGTCGAACCCGGGCTGCGCGGTGAGGTCGAGCGCGTCGAGGTCGGCGTCGGTCAGGCAGACCAGGTGCGGATTGCCCATCGACACCGCCTGGCCGGCGAACACCTGGCCGGCCACGGTCGCCTCGCCGCGGCCGAACGGGCGCGCCGGG
The DNA here is from genome assembly GCF_054050195.1 of Geodermatophilus sp. SYSU D00710. Taxonomy (NCBI): domain Bacteria; kingdom Bacillati; phylum Actinomycetota; class Actinomycetes; order Geodermatophilales; family Geodermatophilaceae; genus Geodermatophilus; species Geodermatophilus sp. SYSU D00710. Next base: position 11,195 of record NZ_JBJGYX010000028.1, on the reverse strand, counting down.
CCCATGTCCACCCAGTAGGTGCCGTCGGGACCCGCGCCGACCCGTCGCGGCCCGCCGCGGGTGCCCACGAGGACCCCGTCGGCGCAGGCCGCGCGGTCGAGCAGGCCCTCGGTCACCAGGGCGTGCAGGAACAGCCGGATGCCGTTGCCGCACATCTCCGCGTGCGAGCCGTCGGCGTTGCGGTGGTCCATGAACCACTCACACGCGCCGAGCTGCTCGCCGAGGACGGCGGGGGCGTCGGGCACGTGCACGCTGCGGACCACCCGCAGCACGCCGTCGCCGCCGAGGCCCGAGCGGCGCGCGCACAGCCGGCGGACCAGCGCGGCGTCGAGACGGTCCTCGGGCCAGCGGTCCCCGTCGGGGTCGGGCAGCACGACGAAGTCGTTCTCGGTGCCGTGCCCGAGGAGGAACCGGTCGCTCACCGGCCGATCGTACGGCCGGCGAGCAGCGCGCCGACGGCGTCGGCGAGGTCGGGTCGGCCGGCGTCGAACCACGTCGTCGTCGCGTCGCGGCGAAACCAGGACCGCTGCCGCCGCACGAAGCGGCGGGTGGCGCCCACCGTGCGCTCCCGCGCCTCGTCGGGGGTGAGCGTGCCGTCGAACTGGGCCAGCACCTGCGCGTAGCCCAGCGCGCGGGAGGCGGTGGGGCCCTCGCGCAGCCCCTGCTCCACCAGCGCCTCGACCTCGGCGACGAAGCCGGCGGCCCACATGCGGTCCACGCGGTCGGCCACGCGCCGGTCCAGCTCGGCGGGCTCCCGGTCGAGGCTGACCACGACCGCCGGGTAGTGCGGCCGCGGCTCGGGCAGCGTGGCCCGGAACGGCCCGCCGGTGAGCTCGACGACCTCCAGCGCGCGCACGATCCGCCGGCCGTTGGACGGGAGGACCGCGGCCGCCGCGGCGGGGTCGAGCGCGGCCAGGCGGGCGTGCAGCGCGGCCGGCCCGACGTCGTCGAGCTCGGCCTGCAGCCGCGCGCGCACCGCCGGGTCGGTGCCGGGGATGTCGAGGTCGTCGAGGACGGCCCGCACGTACAGGCCCGACCCGCCCACCAGCAACGGCAGCACACCGGCCGCGCGCAGCCGGTCGATCTCGGCGCGGGCCATCCGGGCGTACTCGGCCACCGACGCGGTCCGGCGCACCGGCCAGACGTCGAGCAGGTGGTGGGGCACGCCGCGCCGTTCGGCCGCGTCGGGCTTGGCCGTGCCGATGTCCATGCCGCGGTAGAGCTGCATCGAGTCGGCGTTGACCACCTCGCCGCCCAGCGCCAGGGCGAGCTCGACGGCCAGCGCGGTCTTGCCGGTGGCGGTGGGCCCGACCACGGCGAGGACGGGCGGGAGGGTCACCGGCCCTGCCACGAGGCCACCAGGTAGCCGACGCCGAAGGGCGCCTCGTCGGCGAGCAGCCGCGCGTCCACGACGCCGCCGGCCAGCAGCGCGCCCACCGCCCGCCAGACCGGGACGCCGGCGGCCAGCAGCCGCTCGCCCTCGGCGGCGTCCAGCGCGGCGAGCGCGGCGGCGTCCCCGGCGGCCAGGGCCGCGGCGACGGCGGCGTCGAACGGGGCGGCGGCGTCGTCGAGGTGCCCGGGCGCCTTGACGCTGCGGCGGGCCGAGCCGTCACCCATCGCCAGCACGCCCACCGGGCCGGCGAGCCCGGCCACCACCTCGGCGAGGTCGCGCGGGCCGACGCCGACCCGGGCGCCGGTGTGCCCGGCGGCGTCGAGCAGCCAGGCGCCCACGGTCAGGCCCAGCGGGGTCCGCCGGCCGCCCGGGCGCACCCGCCCGGACAGCGGCACCTCGAGGTCGACGCCGTAGCCCCGCAGGTCCCCGCCGTCGCCGGGGCCGTAGCGGCCGTCGACGTCCGGCGCGACGAGGACGACCACCTCGGGGCGGGCGGCGAGGACCCCGTCGACCGCGTCCGCGCAAGCAGCGCGCAGGCCCGCGGTGTCGGCGGCGGCCCGACCGGCCACCTGCGGGAGCAGCAGCGGGGGGCACGGGCAGAAGGCGACCGAGACCGGTCCGGCGGGCGGGCTGCTCACCGCAGCAGTGTCGCCGATGCGGCGTGGGACACTGCGGTGCGTGTCGAGCACGGAGAACCCCGGAACCGGGTCGCAGCAGGTCCCCTCCCCCGAGACGGCCGGCCCGGACGCGGTCACCCCCGAGGCCGGGACGCCCGCCGCGCCCACCCCCGAGGCGGCCGCGCTGGCCGACCCGACGGCCGCCGGCCCCGCGACCGAGGCGGCGGCCGAGGGTCCGGCGACCGAGGCGGCGGCCGCGACGCCGGAGACCGAGCCGGCGGCGACGCCGGAGATCCCGGCCGTCCCCGAGCGGGCCGCTCCCGTCCCCACCGCGCCCGAGCCGACCGTGACCGCCACCTCCGACCCCTCGCGCTGGGGCCGGGTCGACGAGGACGGCACCGTGTACGTGCGCACCGCCGACGGCGAGCGCGCGGTCGGCTCGTGGCAGGCCGGTGACCCCGCCGCGGGCCTGGCGCACTTCGCCCGCCGCTTCGACGACCTCGCCACCGAGGTGTCGCTGCTCGAGGCGCGGCTGCGGGCGCACACCGGCAACCCGGCGGAGATCAAGGCCAAGGTGCAGGCCCTGGCCGACTCCATCCCGACCGCCACCGCCGTCGGCGACCTCGACGGCCTGGCCGCCCGGGCCCGCGCCATGATCGGTGCCGCCGACACCGCGGCCGCCGAGTCCCGCGCCGAGAAGGCCGCCGCCCGCGCCGCGCAGGTCGCCCGCAAGGAGGCCCTGGCCGCCGAGGCCGAGCAGATCGCCGCGGAGTCGACGTCGTGGAAGGCAGCCGGCGACCGGCTCAAGGCGATCGTCGAGGAGTGGAAGACCATCCGCGGCATCGACCGCAAGACCGACGAGGCGCTGTGGTCGCGGTTCGCCGCGGCCCGCGACGCGTTCGGCCGGCGGCGCGGGGCCCACTTCGCGGCGCTCGACGTGCAGCGCGGCGAGGCCCGCGCGGCCAAGCAGGAGCTCATCGCCGAGGCCCAGCGGCTGTCGACGTCCACCGAGTGGGGTCCGACCAGCGCGGCCATGCGCTCGCTGATGGACCGCTGGAAGGCCGTGCCGCGCACCGGCCGCGACGGGGACGACGACCTGTGGAAGCAGTTCCGCGCCGCCCAGGACGTCTTCTTCACCGCACGCGCCGAGTCCGACAAGGCCCGGTCCTCCGAGCAGCTGGCCAACCAGCAGGCCAAGGAGGAGCTGCTCGCCGAGGCCGAGAAGCTCGACCCCGCGACCGACCTGCGCGGCGCCCAGGCGGCGCTGCGGCGCATCCAGGAGCGCTACGACGCGATCGGCCACGTGCCGCGCGGGGCCATGCGCTCACTGGAGGACCGCATGCAGGCCGTCGAGCACCGGATCCGCGGTGCCGCCGACGCCGGCCGGGTGCGCACCGCCCCGGAGAACCCGATGGTCACCTCGATGCGGGCGGCGGTCACCAAGGCCGAGGAGCAGCTGACCAAGGCCGAGGCCGCCGGCGACGCCCGCCGGATCGAGGAGGCCCGCGCGAACCTGGCCACCCGGCGCGAGTGGCTGGCCGAGGCGGAGCGGTCCGCTTCCCGCCGCTGACGCGCACCGGCCGGGAGCGGCGGTGGCGGTCTTCGTCCTCGTGCACGGGGCGTGGGGCGGCGCCCACGGGTTCCGGCACGTGCGCCGCCTGCTCGCCGCGGCGGGGCACGAGGTGTTCACCCCGGCCCTGACCGGCGTCGGTGAGCGGGTCCACCTGGCCAGCGCGCAGGTGGACCTCACCACGCACGTCACCGACGTGGTGAACCAGGTCCTCTACGAGGACCTCGACGAGGTGGTGCTGCTCGGCTTCTCCTACGGCGGCATGGTGGTGGCCGGGGCGCTGGAGACGGTGGGCGACCGGGTGCGGTCACTGGTGTACCTGGACGCGTTCGTCCCGTCGGACGGCGACACCGTGTACGGGCTGCTCGGCGTCCCCGCCCCCGGTGCGGGGCCGGGGACCCCGTGGCTGGTCGAGGGCCCGGCGCGGGCCTACGACGACCCGGCGGAGGAGGCGTTCTCGACTCCTCGGCGGACGCCGCAGCCGCTGGCCTGCTTCACCGAGCCGGTGCGGATGTCCCGCGCGCTGGAGGACTGGCCGTTCCGGCGCACGTACGTCCGGGCGACCGCGGTCGAGCCGGCCGCGGTGACGAACGCGGCGTTCGACGCCGCCGCCGCCCGCGCCCGGGCCTCGGGCTCCTGGGACTACCGGGAGATCGCCACGACCCACCTCGTCGCGCAGAACCGGCCGCGCGAGCTCGCCGAGCTGCTGCTCGAGCACGCCTGACGCGAGGCGTGTGGCGACCTCAGGCCGGGGCGCCGACGCGCGGCATGCCCAGCAGCACGCCGGGAGTCGTCGGCCGGGTGCCGGCCTCGTGGGCGTCCCCGGCGCGGGTGCGCCGGTGCGACAGCAGCGGGCCGTCGGCGACCAGGTGGTGCGGCGCGGCGGCGGTGACGACGGTCTCGACGACGTCGCCCGGGCGGACGCCGGCCTCGGTACCGCCGGCGAAGTGCACCAGCCGGCCGTCGCGGGCCCGGCCGCTCATCCGGCCGGTGCGGGCGTCCTTGCTGCCCTCCCCCGCCGCGACCAGCAGCTCGACGGTGCGGCCGACCTGCGCGCGGTTCTCCGCCCAGCCGATCTCGTCCTGCAGCGCGGTCAGCCGCAGGTACCGCTCCTGCACGACCTCCTTGGGCAGCTGCCCCTCCATCGTGGCGGCCGGCGTCCCGGGGCGCTGGGAGTACTGGAAGGTGAAGGCGCCGGCGAACCGGGCCCGGCGGACCACCTCGAGGGTCTGCTCGAAGTCGGCCTCGGTCTCGCCGGGGAAACCCACGATGACGTCGGTGGTGATCGCCGCGTCGGGCATCGCCGCGCGGACGCGGTCGATGATCCCGAGGTAGCGCTCCTGCCGGTAGCCGCGGCGCATCCGGCGCAGCACCTCGTCGGACCCGCTCTGCAGCGGCATGTGCAGCTGGTGGCAGACCGCCGGGGTCTCGGCCATCGCGTCGATGACGTCGTCGGTGAACTCGCGCGGGTGCGGGCTGGTGAAGCGGACCCGCTCCAGGCCCTCGATCCGGCCGGTCGCGCGCAGCAGGTCGGCGAACGCGCCCCGGTCGCGGAACTCCACCCCGTAGGCGTTGACGTTCTGGCCGAGCAGCGTCACCTCGAGGACGCCCTGGTCGACCAGCGCCTGGACCTCGGCCAGGATCTCGCCGGGACGGCGGTCCTTCTCCTTGCCGCGCAGCGCCGGGACGATGCAGAACGTGCAGGTGTTGTTGCACCCGACGCTGATCGACACCCAGCCCGCGTAGGCGGAGTCCCGCTTCGCCGGCAGCGTCGACGGGAACACCTCGAGGGCCTCGGCGATCTCCACCTGGGCCTCGGCGTTGTGCCGCGCGCGCTCGAGCAGCGCCGGCAGCGACCCGACGTTGTGCGTGCCGAAGACGACGTCGACCCACGGCGCCCGCCGCACGATCTCGCCGCGGTCCTTCTGCGCCAGGCAGCCGCCGACGGCGATCTGCATCCCCGGGTGGGCGTCCTTCACCGGGCGCAGGTGGCCGAGGTTGCCGTAGAGGCGGTTGTCGGCGTTCTCCCGCACCGCGCAGGTGTTGAGCACGACGACGTCGGCGTCCTCGCCGTCGGGGGCGGCGGCGTAGCCCGCGGCCTCGAGCAGCCCGGACAGCCGCTCGGAGTCGTGCACGTTCATCTGGCACCCGTAGGTGCGCACCCGGTAGGTGCGCTGCGGGCTGTCGACCTCGGTTCCCATGTCGCCTGCGAGGGTACGGCGCCGCGCCCGGCCCCGGCGGTCACGGGCGGTGACGGCACTCGTTACTGGTTCGTGACGGTCCCGGGACGCTGCCGCGTCCGGGCGGCAATAGGGTGCCCCGGTGACCAGCCAGCAGACCGGAGCACCGCTCGTGGAGCTGACCGGCGTCAACAAGTGGTTCGGCGACCTGCACGTGCTGCAGGACATCGACCTCTCGATCGACCGCGGCGAGGTCGTCGTCGTCATCGGACCGTCCGGCTCGGGCAAGTCCACGCTGTGCCGCGCCATCAACCGGCTGGAGAGCATCCAGAAGGGCGAGATCCGCATCGACGGCCAGCGGCTGCCCGAGGAGGGCAAGGCGCTGGCACGGCTGCGCAGCGACGTCGGGATGGTCTTCCAGAGCTTCAACCTCTTCGCGCACAAGACGATCCTCGAGAACGTCACGCTCGCGCCGGTGAAGGTGCGCCGGCAGTCGCGGTCCGAGGCCGAGCGGCGGGCGCGTGAGCTGCTCGACCGGGTGGGCGTCGGGCACCAGGCGGACAAGTACCCCGCGCAGCTGTCGGGCGGCCAGCAGCAGCGGGTGGCCATCGCCCGCGCGCTGGCGATGGACCCCAAGGTCATCCTCTTCGACGAGCCGACCTCGGCGCTCGACCCGGAGATGATCAACGAGGTCCTCGACGTCATGACCTCCCTCGCCCGCGAGGGCATGACGATGGTGGTCGTCACCCACGAGATGGGCTTCGCCCGCCGGGCGGCCAACCGGGTCGTCTTCATGGACGGCGGCCGGATCGTCGAGGCCGCCGACCCGCACACCTTCTTCACCAGCCCGCGTTCGGACCGGGCCCGTGACTTCCTGTCCAAGATCCTCGAGCACTGACCCACGGGAGGAACCCATGCGCAGCACCCGGAAGCTGGCGGCGTTCGCCGCACTCGGCCTGACCCTCGCGGCCTGTTCCAGCGAGGCGGGCAACCAGGCCGCCGAGGAGGAGGCCAGCGCGCCCACCGTCGCCGAGGAGGTCGACTTCGAGCCGGGCACGACGATGGCCGAGCTGTCGGAGGCGGGCAGCATCACCGTCGGCACCAAGTACGACCAGCCGGGCTTCGGCCTGCTCAACCCCGATGGCGAGCCCGAGGGCTTCGACGTGGAGATCGCGAAGATCGTCGCCGGTGAGCTCGGCATCGCGCCCGAGGACATCGAGTGGACCGAGACGGTGTCGGCCAACCGCGAGCCGTTCATCCAGAACGGCCAGGTGGACATGGTGGTGGCCACCTACACCATCAACGACACCCGCAAGCAGGTCGTCGACTTCGCCGGCCCGTACTACATCGCCGGCCAGGACATCATGGTCGCCGCCGGCAACCCCGAGGGGATCCAGGGCCCCGAGGACCTCGCCGGCAAGACGGTGTGCTCGGTCGAGGGCTCCACGCCCGCCCAGAACATCCGGGACAACTTCCCGGAGGCGAACCTGGTCACCTACGACGTCTACTCCAAGTGCGCCGACGACCTGGCCAACGGCGCGGTGCAGGCCGTGACCACGGACAACGTCATCCTCACCGGCCTGGTGGCGGGCAACCCCGAGGGCTTCGAGCTGGTGGGCAACCCCTTCACCGAGGAGCCCTACGGCATCGGCCTGCCCAAGGGCGACGAGGAGTTCCGCACCTTCGTCAACGACGTGCTCGAGGAGGCCTTCGAGGACGGCCGCTGGGCCGAGGCCTGGGACCGCACCGCCGGGTCGATCACCGGCGAGGAGGCCCCCGAGCCCCCGACGGTCGACCGCTACTGAGCACCGGGACGCCGCCGGGCGGGACCTCCCGCCCGGCGGCGTCCCGCCGTGTCCCCGACGACCGACGACCTGACGGCGAGGCGCCATGGGCTTCCTGAGAGACAACGCCGACCTGCTGTGGAGCGCGTTCCTGACGACGCTGTCCCTGGCCGTCGTCAGCGGCCTGTGCGCGCTGGTGATCGGCACCGTGCTCGCCGGCATGCGGGTCAGCCCGGTCCCGCCGCTGCGGGGGCTGGCCACCTTCTACGTCGAGGTGTTCCGCAACACCCCGCTGACGGTGGTCTTCTTCTTCCTCGTCTTCGGCATCGTCCAGATCGACCTGTCCTTCCCGAGCCGCTTCATCGCCGCGGTCGCCGCGCTGTCGACCTACACCGCCGCGTTCGTGTGCGAGGCGCTGCGCTCGGGGATCAACGCCGTCCCGCCGGGCCAGGCCGAGGCCGCCCGCGCCCTGGGACTGGACTTCGGGCAGAGCCTGCGGACCATCGTGCTCCCGCAGGCCTTCCGCACCGTCGTGCCGCCGCTGGGCAACGTCTGGATCGCGCTGGCGAAGAACACCTCCATCGCCGCCGGTTTCGCCGTCGCCGACCTCACCGCGGCGCTGCAGCGGTTGTCCAACGCCAACGCCGACCAGCTGCTGCTGGTGTTCGCCGCCATCGTCGCCGGCTACCTGGTGATCACCCTGCCCTCCGCGTGGGTCATCCGGGTCATCGAGAAGAGGGTGGCGATCGTCCGATGAGCGCGCCGACCGTCCTGTTCGACCTCCCGGGGCCGCGGGCCCGCCGCCGCCAGCGCATCGGCACGGTCGTCGGCGCGCTGCTGATCGCCGGCCTGGTCGCGCTGGCGCTGTGGCGGCTGGGCGCCAACGGCCAGCTGGACCCCGACCGCTGGGCGATCCTGTTCGACCCGGCCGCCGGCGTGCCGCAGGCCCTGGGCGAGGCGCTGCTCAACACCCTCGCCGTCGCCGCCGTCGGCATGGTCGCGGCCACCGTCCTGGGCGCGCTGCTCGCGGTCGGCCGGCTCTCCGACCACGCGTGGGTGCGCGGGCCCGTGGCGGTGGTCATCGAGTTCTTCCGCGCCGTCCCGCTGCTGGTGCTGATCCTGTTCTGCCTGCTGTTCCTGCCCACCATCGGCGTCCCGATGACCGCGTTCCGCGCCCTGGCGCTCGGGCTGACGCTCTACAACATGGCCGTGCTCGCGGAGATCTTCCGGGCGGGCATCCTGTCGGTCGACCGTGGCCAGCGGGAGGCCGCCTTCGCGCTGGGCATGCGCAAGACGCAGGTCATGACCCTGGTCCTGCTCCCCCAGGCGGTCCGCCGGATGCTGCCGGTGCTGGTGGCCCAGCTCGTGGTGCTGCTCAAGGACAGCTCGCTGGGCTTCATCGTCGGCTACGTCGAGCTGCTGCGGCAGGCGCGCAGCCTCGTCGAGTTCTTCAACTTCCAGTTCGGCAACATCTACACGTTCCAGCTCTACGTGGCCGCCGGGCTCATCTACATCATCGTCAACGTGCTGCTCTCGCAGCTGGCCAAGTACGTCGAGAAGCGCACCCGCAGCAACCGCAAGACCGCGGGCGCCGGCGACGTCGGACTGGCCGAGGTGCAGATGGACGGCAGCGGCGGGGGGCTGGTGACCGAGGCGGGCGGCCGGTAGGACCCGGTTCCGGACCGCGGACCGGAGGTACCGCCGGTCCGCAGGTCTGCCGATGACAGTCCCGTGGACACCGCTCTCCGCCCCGTCGTGCCGCCGCTGCCCTCGATGGTGCGCCTGCCCGGCGGGCAGGCCGACGCCGCGCAGGAGTTCGTGAACCGGCTCCGGGCGGCCGCGCCGCGGTTCGCCGACGCGGCCGGCGCGGGCTCCGCCGTCGTCCGGGAGGTCGTGCCGCCGGCGCGGCACCGCCGGGCCCGCTGCCGGGTGGTCCTGCGCCTCACGGTCGGCGGCGAGCGCGACGTCACCTTCCTCGGGCCGGTGAGCCGTCCCGCCGTGCTGCCCGACCGCACCTTCGAGGCGCAGATCCAGCAGTGGCTGGCGGCCGCCCCCGCCGACCAGGCCGCCGGCTGGGTCGCCGACGACGAGGCCCCGGACGGGCGCGCGGTCGACCTGACCGCGTGGACGGCGCCGTCGGCGACGGTCACGCAGTTGCCGACGGCGGCCATGCCGGTGCTGAGCGCGGCTGCTCCCGGCGCGAGCCGTGCCGGCGCTGCCGGGCTGCCTCCCGAGGCGGTGGCGGCCGTGCCCGCGGCCGGCTGACCGGTCCGCTCAGCCGAAGGGGTCGGTGGCCGCCCGCAGCGCTGCGGCAGCACCACCGACGACGGGCAGGCCGTGGCCGGGGCAGACGACGTCGGCCTCGAGCGCGGCCAGGCGCTGCAGGGACGACCAGGCCTGGGGTCGGTCGACGTTGAACGGCCCCAGGACGAGCTCGCCGTGGAACTCGACGACCGTGTCGCCGGTGATCAGCACGCCCGCCTCGGGCAGGTGCACCGCGATGCTGCCCGGCGTGTGCCCCGGGACCCCGACCACGACCACACCGCTGTCGAGGACGTCGCCGTCGGCGACCGGATCGACGGGCCGGCAGGCGGGCGCCGGCGGCACCTCCGCCGAGGCGATCGCGTACAGCTCCTGCTCGGCGGGCGTGACCACCGCCGCCGGGCCCGGCCGGTCGCGCTGGACGACCGGCACGTCCGCCGCCCCGGCGAGCACCGGTGCACCGCTCCAGGCACGCATCGCGTCGGCCGAGCCCATGTGGTCGTCGTGGAAGTGGGTGAGCACTATCCGGCGCACGTCCTCGCGTCGCAGGCCCAGGTCGGCCAGTGCGTCGGCGATGACCGGAGCGCTGCCGGCCGGGCCGGTGTCCACGACGGTGAGGCCGGACTCGCCGCGCCAGAGGTAGGCCTTGCTCATCCCGAGCGCCAGCAGGTGCAGCCCCGGGACGATCTCGGTCGCGCTCATGAGGGGAAGCTAGGCCCCGGGACGCCCCGTGCGGGTGTCGTCCGCGGGGAGCGCGAACGACCCGTGCCGGGTCAGTCGTCCCCGGGGTGCCAGGTCGGTCCGTCGGGGCCGGGATCCTCGGCGCCGAAGCCGGTCTCGTCCATCACGTCGCGGACCACGGCCGCCGCCAGGCCGCCGCTGTAGCCCTTGCGGGCCAGCATGCCGATCAGGCGGCGGGTGGCGGTGGCCCGGTCGACCCGGCGGAGCGCGGGCAGGCGGCGCTCCACCAGCCGGCGGGCGGCGGCGCGCTCGTCGTCGTCGTCGACCTCGGCGAGGGCCTGCTCGGCCTCCTCGCCGTCGACGCCCTTGGCCCGCAGCTCGGCGCGCAGCGCCCGCCGGGCCAGGCCGCGGCCGGCCTGCCGCGAGGTCACCCAGGCCCGGGCGAAGGCGGCGTCGTCGATGAGCCCGACCTCGCCGAACCGGTCGAGGACCGCGGTCGCCGCGTCCTCGGGGATCCCCCGGCGGGCCAGCAGGTCGGCCAGCTGCTGCCGCGTCCGGGCCGCGCCGGTGAGCGCCCGCAGGCAGATGGCCCGGGCCACCGACTCGGGATCGCCCGGCTCGTCGGAAGGATCCCCGGTCCCGGCGTCGCGCTCGGCCGGGAGCGGCACAGCGGCGGCCGGGCCGTCCGGGTCAGGGGACGGCCCGGAC
>NZ_JBJGYX010000027.1:0-62344 GCF_054050195.1 Geodermatophilus sp. SYSU D00710 | reverse complement strand
CGGGGCCGGTGTCCCCGGCCCCGCTCCACCCCTGACCGGAGGAAGAGGCGATGACCGCCGTCCTGCCCGCCCGTCCCAGCGCCGCCGAGCGACGGGCCGCCCCCAGCCTGGCCGCGGCGGTCCGCGACCTCGACAGCCGCCGCGCCCGCTCCCGCCAGCGGATGATCGGCGCCTCCGAGCTCGGCGAGTGCCGTCGCCGGGCCGCCTACCGGATCGGCCGCCGCCGGCCGACCAACACCCGCACCGGACTGCAGGCCTTCATCGGCACCGAGCTGCACCGCGGCGTGCTGCGCGCGCTGCGCCGCCAGTACGGCGGCCTGACCGAGGTGCGCCTCGCCGGCGAGCAGGTCAAGGGCCGCTGCGACTGGTGGCACGAGCCGGTGGTCGAGGACCTCAAGACGACGTCCCGGTTCGGCTTCGAGCGGGTCCTCACCCGCGGCGTCCCGGTGCGGCACTGGTTCCAGGTCGCCGTCTACGCCTGGCTGCTGCGCACCGGGCAGACCGCCGACCGCCGGCTGCCGGCCGGCACCGGGCAGGACGTCGACGGGCTGCGCCTGCGCTACCTCTCGCGCGACTCCGGTGAGGACGTCGTGTTCGAGGGCGAGAACGACCCGTCACTGACCGCCGAGGCGATCATGTGGCTCACCGACGTCTACGCCACCGTCGAGGACGAGGGCGTCGACGCCGTCCCCCGCGACGGGTTCGGTCCCGGCGTGGACTCCATGTGCGACTGGTGTCCCTTCCTCGACCTGTGCTGGGGCCCGCCGGTCGACCCCGACACCGAGGGCGAGGTCTCCCGCCAGTCGCGCCTGACGGTCACCGACGAGGACTACGTCGCGGCCGTCCACGAGTACGACGCCTGGCGGGCCGCCGAGACCGAGGCCCGGCGGCACAAGGACTACGCGCGGGAACGGGTGCGGGGCCGGTCCGGGCCGGCGGGTGACCTGCACTGCGAGTGGTCCGGGGGCGGGCTGCGCACGCAGGTGGACAAGGACGCCGCCGTCGAGCGGCTGGTCGGGCTCGGTGAGGAGCTGCCCACCCGCACGACCCGCAGCGCGCAGTCGATCCGGGTCGTCCGGACCGGCACCCGGGAGGACTGAGCCGGCGGTGGCGCGGTGTCACCCCTCGGGTGCATCATCGAACACACGTTCGAACGCACGCGACAGCCTGGAGGTCCCGATGACCACCGTCCCCACGTCCCAGCTGCCCGCCGGGGAACCGGTCCTGACCACCGACGTCGTGGGTACCGACTTCGGCCTCCCGCTGGTCCGGCCCACCAAGACCCGGCAGGACAGCCGGGTGCGGGTGGTGCGCTCGCACTGCCGGGCGCACGGTGGGGTGGTCGTCTGGTTCACCGACGGCACGAAGACCCCGCCGCTGCACGGGCGCACGACCTGGGTCCTCGCCCGGCCGGAGCCGGGTGCGCACCCCGCCGAGCGGGTGGTGGCGTGACGCGGCCGAGCTTCGCCGGCCCGCATGGGGAGAACTGCGTACAGACAGCGGGATCCCGCCGCTCCTACGGTCCGCTGGTCGGTCGCCGTCACCGCAGCCTCGGGGGACGCCATGTCGCTGCTCTGCATCCACCTCTGCTGGGACGACGCCGGCCCGCGGCAGCACGCCGGCCTCCGGCAGCTGCTGCCGCCGGTCCGGCTGGACGACCGCGGGCCCTGCCTGCACCGCCGCACGTGGCTGGCCGGTGACCGGGTGCTCGGCGTCGAGGTGTGGTCCGACGACGACGCCGCGAGCCGGCACCTCGCCGACCTGCCGGCCAACTCGCGAGCCGCCGGCCTGGCGGCGCCGACCGTCGTCGTCCTGGTGTGGCCCGACGTGTACCGGTCGCTGCTGCCGGGCCTGCTCGGGCCGTCGGAGGCGGAGGCCGCCGAGCCGGCCGGCCGGTCGCCCGCGGCCCCGGCGCGCTGAGCGCGCACCGCCGCGGCCGGCGCGGCGTCAGGTCATGTCGACGGCGATCTTGAGCTGCCCGGGACGGGGGGTGATCGCGGCGGTGAAGGCTGCCTCCACGTCGGCGACGGGGTGGACGTGGGTGACGTAGCAGTCGCGCAGCACGGGGGAGGCCGCCAGGTGCGCGCCGGCGTCGGCCAGCACCCGGCGCCGCTCCAGGGTGACCCCCGAGCGCAGGGTCAGGTTCTTGCGCAGGAACGTCATCATGTCGAAGGGGTAGACCGGGTCGTCCGGCACGCCGAAGTAGAAGACCTGGCCGCCGGGCGCGACCGCGTCCAGGGCCGGCTGCAGCGTCGAGACCTGGTGGCCGACGGCCTCCACCACGACCGTCGGCCGGTCGGCGTCGGACAGCGAGGCGGCCCACCGCTCGGCCCGTGCGGTGACCGTCTCGTCGACGCCGAAGGCGGACGCGACGTCGCTGCGGTCCACCGGGTCGACGCCGGTGACCCGCGCCGCGCCCCGGGCCTTGAGGACGGAACCGAACAGCAGGCCGATCGGGCCCTGGCCGATCACCGCGACGGCCTGTCCCGAGACGTCGCCGAGCTGCTCGACGGCGTAGAGGACGCAGGCCAGCGGCTGCAGCATCACGGCGGTGGTGGCCGGCAGGCCGGCGTCGAACGGGGCGAGCCCGTCGCCGTCGGTGACCACGAGCTCGGCGATGCCGTCGAACATCGACGCCCAGCCCACGACGAGGTCGCCGGGGGAGTGGGCGGGGTGCCGGCTGGCGACGACCTCCCCGACGATCTCGTGCATCGGGAAGCCCGGCGCCCGCGTGGCACCCCAGCCGTCCTCGGCGGCCGGGTGCGGCCACACCCCGCCGCGGAAGTTGGGCAGGTCGCTCCCGCAGATGGCGCCGGCGCGGGTGGCCAGCAGCACGTGCCCGGGCGTCAGGGCCGCGGGGTCGGGAGCCGCGACCTCGACCTGCTCGAAGCGGAACGGGCCGCGCAGCGTCTGTGCCCACATGGGGGTGTCTCCGTCCTGCCGGTCGGTGGGTCCGGCCTGCAGCATCACCGCGGTCGGGTGCGGCGGCCAGTGCGGCGGTGCGCGACTCACCGGACCCGAGGCGCGGCGGGCAGGGAGTCCCCGCTGCGGGGGTGGGGGATCGCCGGTGCGGCGTCGCCGACCCCGCGTCGTCCGGCGGGTCCGGGAGGCGGGACCAGCAGGCCGGCGTCGCGGGCCCGCTGGACCGCCACGAGCCGGTCGCGCACACCGAGCTTGCGGTACAGGTGCTCGAGGTGTTTGTGCACCGTCCGCGGCGAGGTCTCCAGCCGGCGGGCGATGGCCTGGGCCGTGAAGCCCTCCCCGAGGAGTCTGAGGACGGCGAACTCACGTTCGGTGAGGCCGAGGTCGCGGCCGCGTCCGCACTGCTCCTCCGGTACGCCGTGGAGGACGCGGTGCTGGCGGAACAGTGCGGCCAGGGCGGGGAGGACCAGCCGGGCCAGTTCGGCGTCGGCGTCGGCGTAGTCGTCGTCCGGGCGGCACACCACGTAGCCCTCGATCCCGTCGCCCACGCGCAGCGGCAGGGACAGCTGGTGGGCGATCCCGAGGGGACGGGCGACGTCCGACCACTCCGCCGCCATCCTGGCGGGGGCCACCTCCGGAGGCACCCGACCCAGGATCTGGGGTGCGGCGCTGCCCGTGACGGCGTGCCAGCGGATGAGCGGCTGAGTGGTGGCGTCGGGGACGACACCGGGCGGCGGGGTCGTCGGCAGGTAGCCGTCCGGCCAGCCGGCGACGACGTGGTCCACCCACGCGCGGTCGACGACGTTCAGCGAACAGCAGGCCGCGTCGAAGGACCGGAGGAGCAGGTCTGCCACCTGGGCGTGCGGGAACTCGCCCGCCCCGGGCTGCCGCTGCAGGACGTCACCGACGAACTCCAGCCATGCGGCGTCCCATGCCGTGGTGCGCGACACGCCACTCAACGTATCCGGCCGGTGTCGGTGCGGTAGGGCCTTCTGTCACGGCTCGCTCCCGGCGCGATGTGGCGATCCTGGCCCCGCCGTCGTCGCCGGCCCATACGCAGGTGTGCGTACGGCCCCGGCGGGTGGGCGTGACTAGCTTTGCTGTCCCGCATCTCGTGTGCGTCTGTCCAGGGGGAGACATGTCGGTCGGGGTCGTGCACCTGCGTGTGAGAACCGCCAACGCTGATGACCGTGCTCGGTCCCGACCGAGCTGCGCCACCTGACCCGCCGACCCATCCGGCGCCGGGACGGCCGTCGCCCGGCCGCCAGGGCCGGTGCCTGCTGCCGCCTCCACGGCGGTGGTCCCGGTGTCCTCCGTGCGACGTACCGCCTCCTCACTCGTCCTGAGCAGAAGGACCCCTCACGTGGACCGTCCACCCCACGTCACCCTGCTCGACGGCTTCTGTCTCGAGCTGCCCGGTCGCCGTCGGCGGTCGGACTCCGACGACCTGCCCGGTGCGGTGCAGCGCCTGGTGGCGCACCTGTGCCTGTCGTCCAAGCCGAACCGGACGGTGACGGCCGGCCGGCTGTGGCCCGACGTCCCCGAGGACCACGCGCACGGCAGCCTGCGGTCGGCGCTGTGGCGCCTCAACAAGGCGGCACCGGGCCTGGTCGAGGTGTCGGGCAGCACCCTCCGGCTGGTGCCCGGCGTGCGGATCGACGTGCGCGACCTCAGCGCGTGGGCTCGACGGGCCGTCGCGCCACCCGGTGACCCCGGCGACGTCGCCCTGCCCGACACCGCCCTCCTCGGCGACCTGCTACCCGGGTGGTACGACGACTGGGTGCTGCTCGAACGCGAGCGGTTGCGGCAGCTCCGCATGCACGCGCTGGAGGCCGTGGCCGCCCGGCTGGCCTCGCTCGGTCGTCACGGCGAGGCGCTGCAGGCGGCCCACGCCGCGGTCCGCGCCGAACCGCTGCGGGAGAGCGCCCACCGGATGGTGGTCCGGATCCACCTGGCGGAGGGGAACGTGGCCGAGGCGGTCCGGGCCTACGAGCTCTTCCGGACCGTGCTGCACACCGAGCTGGGCGTGCTCCCGAGCGAGGAGATGACCCGGCTGCTCGGGCACGTCCCGCGGGTCCGCCGGATGCTGGCCGCGCAGCTGCCCCTGGCGCCGGGGCCGGCTCCCGGCCGCTCCGCCGTGCCACCGGGACGGTGCCGGTCCGGCGGGCGGTGACGGGTCCGTGTCGCGGATCGCCCGGGACGTCCGGGCCGGTGGGTCCTCCGTCCGGGGGACTGCGCCGCGCGGCGTGACCTCTGAGCATGGCTCCTGACCCCGCGCCCGCACCGGGCGGTCGCGGGACGGGTACCGCGACGCCGCGCGGGGCCCGGAGGAGAGACGACGTGGCCGACCGCCCGAGTGCCGCCCTGCTGATCCGTGTCTGGCACGAGGAGGACGGGGAGCTGCGGGCCCGCCTGCTGACCCTGCGCGACGCCGCCCCGGGAGCGCCCGCGGAGGAGGTCACGGTGGCCGTGGCGTCGTCGACCGACGGCGTGCTCGACGCCGTCCGGACCTGGCTGGAGGACGTCACCCGCGGGTCCTGACCCCGGCAGCGTCGACGGCACCGTTTGACCGGGGACCACCGCCCACCCAGAGTGTGACCGGCACCACACGACCGAGGAGGGGTCATGGCGGCACGGGTGGACAGCAGGGGGATGGACGAGGTCCTGCGGCGGGCGGTCGACAGCGGGGTGGTGCCCAACGTGGTCGCCACCGCCGCGGACGCCGACGGACCCTTCTACGAGGGGGCCGCCGGCGGCCGGACGGCCGGCACGGACCAGCCGCTCGACGGCGGCACGCTCTTCCGGATCGCCTCGATGACGAAGATGGTCGCCACGGTCGCCGCCCTCCAGCTCGCCGAGCGCGGCGAGCTGGACCTGCAGGCGCCGGTCGACACGCTGGTCCCCTCCTGGTCGGAGCTGCAGGTCCTCGAGGGGTGGGACGGGGACACGCCCCGGACCCGGCCCCCGGCGACCCGCGCCACCGTCCACCACCTGATCACCCACACCAGCGGCCTCACCTACTGGTTCTGGAACGCCGAGATGGTCCGCTGGGAGAGCACCACGGGCACGCCCAACGTCCTGAGCGGCCGCCGCACCTGCCTGAGCGCGCCGCTGGTCGCCGACCCCGGTACGCGCTTCGAGTACGGCATCAACACCGACTGGCTCGGCCTGGTGGTCGAGGCGGTCTGCGGCCGCACGCTGGACAAGTACCTCGAGGAGAACGTCCTCGCGCCCCTGGGCATGACGCAGACCACCTTCAGCCCGACCCCGGAGCAGCGGGCCGACCTCGTCCCCGTGCACGTCCGGGACGAGGACGGGCGCTGGGTCGCCACCGACCTCGACTGGGCCGAGGAGGCCGAGTGGTGGGCCGGCGGGCACGGTCTGTACTCCACCCCGCGGGACTACCTGCGCTTCCAGCGGATGCTGCTCGGCGACGGCGAGCTCGACGGGGTGCGCATCCTGCGTCCGGAGACCGTCGAGGCGGCCTTCACCAACCAGATCGGCGACCTGGAGTTCCCGAGCCGGATCGCGTCGGCCGACCCCTCGGTGAGTCACCCCTGGAACGGCCCGGCGGGGCAGAAGTGGGGGTACGGCCTCCTGCTCACCACCGAGCAGCAGCCCGGCATGCGCGCCGTCGGCAGCGGCGCCTGGGCCGGGGTCTTCAACACGCACTTCTGGGTGGACCGGGCCAGCGGGGTCACCGGCGCCATCTACACCCAGTTCCTCCCGTTCATCCCGGAGGAGGCGATGGCGGTCTACGCCGACTTCGAGCGGGCGGTCTACGCCTCGCGCTGAGGACCGTCGACGGGACGCCCGGACGGCGGCGGGTGGACGGAGCCCGGCCACCCGCCGCCGCGGACGACCGCGGCCGGCTCACGGGCCCTGGCCGCCGATGAGCCGGCTGATCGTCCCCGCGGTGCGGGCGACGTGGGAGGCCAGGAACCGCTGCCGGCTCTCCCCGGGCACCTCCTGCTCGGGGAAGGTGAGCGCCACACCCGCGATCGGGTGCCCGGAGTGGTCCACCACCGCGGCGCCCACCGAGGCGAAGCCCTCGGTGACCTCGCCCTCCTCCAGGGCGTAGCCGCGCCGCCGCGTCTCGCCCAGCACCCGGCGCAGCGCCGACAGCGAGCGGGGACCGCGCTCGTTGCGCAGGACGAAGCTGGCCGCAGTGGGGAACAGCGCCCGCACCGCGGCCGGCGGCAGGACGGCCAGCACCGCCCGGCCGCTAGCGGTCAGCTGCGCCGGCAGCCGGACGCCGACGTCGGTGACCAGCGGTGCCCGCCCGCGGGCCCGCTCCTCGATGACGTAGACGACGTCGCGGCCGTGCAGCACGGCCAGGTGGGACGTGTGCCCGGTGCGGTCGGTCAGCTCCGACAGCGGCCGCCGGGCCAGCCGCTGCAGCGGCTCCTGGCGGGTGAACCCGCTGCCGAGCTCGTAGGCGCTGACCCCGAGGCCGTACCGGCGCTCGCCGGGCAGGTGGACGACGAAGCCGGTGGCGGTGAGCTCCCCGAGCAGGTGGTACGTCGTCGAGCGTGGCAGCCCGAGCTCCCGGGCCAGCGCCGCCGCGGGCACCGGCCCGGCCTGGTCGGCCAGGAACCGGAGGATCTCGAGCACCTGGCGCGCCGCGGGCACCCGGCTCACCGGACCTCCGATCCGCGGATGTCTGAGATCTCAGACGGTAACTGCCGCAGGGGTCTACCGGGCGCCCGCGCGATGCCGTGGCATGGAGCGGTGATCACCAGCGACACCACCGCCACCGTCGCGATCGGCGTCGGGCCCGGCCCGCTGCGCGCCTCCGACGTCGTCGCAGTCGCCCGCGACGGGGCCGCCGTCGTCCTCACCGCGGAGGCCGAGCGGGAGGTCGCCGCCAGCCGGCGGGTCGTCGAGGCGCTGGCCGGTGACGTCGTCGCCCACTACGGGGTGTCCACCGGCTTCGGCGCGCTGGCCACCCGGCACATCCCCGCCGAGCGGCGGGCGCAGCTGCAACGCAGCCTGGTGCGCTCGCACGCCGCCGGGTCCGGACCGGAGGTGGAGCGGGAGGTGGTCCGCGCCCTGATGGTGCTGCGGTTGGCCACGCTGGCCACCGGGCGCACCGGCGTCCGGCCGGAGACCGCGCGCACCTACGCCGCGATGCTCAACGCGGGCATCTCGCCGGTCGTCTCCGAGTACGGCTCGCTGGGCTGTTCCGGCGACCTCGCGCCGCTGGCGCACTGCGCGCTCGCCGCCACGGGGGAGGGCGAGGTCCGCGACGCCGCCGGGCGGCGCCGGCCGGCCGCCGAGGCGCTGGCCGCCGCCGGGATCGAGCCGGTGGTGCTGGCCGAGAAGGAGGGCCTGGCGCTGGTCAACGGCACCGACGGCATGCTCGGCATGCTGGTGCTGGCCCTGGCCGACCTGCGGCTGCTGCTCCGCGTCGCCGACGTCACCGCCGCGATGAGCGTGGAGGCGCTGCTGGGCACCGACGCGGTGTTCGCCGCGGACCTGCAGGCGCTGCGCCCCCACCCCGGCCAGGCCGAGAGCGCGGCCAACCTGCGGGCGCTGCTCGCCGGCTCGGCGATCATGGCCAGCCACCGCGGCCCCGCGTGCACCCGGGTGCAGGACGCCTACTCCCTGCGCTGCTCGCCGCAGGTGCACGGCGCCGTCCGCGACACCGTCGCCCACGCCCGGCTGGTCGCCGACCGCGAGCTCGCCGCCGCCGTCGACAACCCGGTGGTCACCGCCGACGGGCGGGTCGAGAGCAACGGCAACTTCCACGGCGCGCCGGTCGCCTACGTGCTGGACTTCCTCGCCATCGCCGTGGCCGACCTGGCCTCGATCGCCGAGCGGCGGACCGACCGCTTCCTCGACGTCGCCCGCAACCACGGCCTGCCGGCCTTCCTCGCCGACGACCCGGGCGTCGACTCCGGGCACATGATCGCCCAGTACACGCAGGCGGCCATCGTCTCCGAGCTCAAGCGGCTGGCCGCCCCTGCCTCGGTCGACTCGATCCCCTCCAGCGCCATGCAGGAGGACCACGTGTCGATGGGCTGGTCGGCCGCCCGCAAGCTGCGCCGCGCCGTCGACGGGCTCACCCGGGTCCTGGCGGTCGAGCTGCTCACCGCGGCCCGCGCGCTCGACCTGCGCGCCCCGCTGACCCCCGCCCCGGCGACCGCCGCCGTCGTCGCCGCCGTCCGCGAGCACGTCGCCGGCCCCGGCCCCGACCGGTACCTCGCCCCCGAGATCGACGCCGTCGCCGCGCTCGTCGCCGACGGCACCGCCCTCGCGGCGGCCGAGTCGGTCACCGGCCCCCTCGCCTGAGCCCCCCAGGACCGTCCCCGCCCGGAAGGAAGCACCCCATGGAAGGCGCCCGTCCCGTCCGTGCCGCCCGCGGCACGGCCCGCACCGCCCGCTCCTGGCAGACCGAGGCGCCGCTGCGGATGCTGATGAACAACCTCGACCCCGAGGTGGCCGAACGCCCCGACGACCTCGTCGTCTACGGCGGCACCGGGCGCGCGGCCCGCAGCTGGGCCGCGTTCGACGCGATGGTCGCCACGCTGCGCGGGCTCGGGGACGACGAGACGATGCTGGTCCAGTCGGGCAAGCCCGTCGGCGTGGTGCGCACCCACGAGTGGGCGCCCCGGGTGCTCATCGCCAACTCCAACCTGGTCGGCGACTGGGCCACCTGGCCGGAGTTCCGCCGCCTGGAGCAGCTCGGGCTGACCATGTACGGGCAGATGACCGCCGGCTCGTGGATCTACATCGGCACCCAGGGCATCCTGCAGGGCACCTACGAGACCTTCGCCGCCGTGGCCGCGAAGCTCGCCGGCGCAGCCGGGCAGGGGCAGGGCGGCGGCACCCTGGCCGGCACGCTGACCGTGACCGGCGGCTGCGGCGGCATGGGCGGGGCGCAGCCGCTGGCCGTGACGCTCAACGGCGGTGTCTGCCTGGTCGTCGACGTCGACCCTGCCCGGCTGCACCGGCGGGTCGCGCAGCGCTACCTCGACGAGGTCGCCGACGACCTGGACGCCGCGGTCGCCCGGTGCGAGCAGGCGCGGCGGGACCGCACGCCGCTGTCGGTCGGCCTGGTGGGCAACTGCGCCACGGTCCTGCCCGAGCTGCTCCGCCGCGGCGTCGAGGCCGACGTCGTCACCGACCAGACGTCCGCCCACGACCCGCTGTCCTACCTGCCCGAGGGCGTGGACCTGGCCGACTGGCACGACCACGCCGAGCGGAAGCCGGCGGAGTTCACCGACCGGGCCCGCGCGTCGATGGCCCGGCACGTCGAGGCGATGGTCGGCTTCCAGGACGCCGGCGCCGAGGTGTTCGACTACGGCAACTCGATCCGGGACGAGGCCCGTCAGGGCGGCTTCGGCCGGGCCTTCGCCTTCCCCGGGTTCGTGCCCGCCTACATCCGGCCGTTGTTCACGCAGGGCAAGGGTCCGTTCCGGTGGGCCGCGCTGTCCGGGGACCCGGCCGACATCCGCGCCACCGACGAGGCGGTCCTCGACCTGTTCCCCGACCACGACCACCTGCACCGGTGGATCCGGGCCGCGCAAGACAAGGTCGCCTTCCAGGGGCTGCCCGCGCGCATCTGCTGGCTCGGCTACGGCGAGCGCGAGCGGGCCGGAGCGCGGTTCAACGACATGGTCGCCTCCGGCGAGCTCGCGGCCCCCGTCGTCATCGGCCGCGACCACCTCGACTGCGGATCGGTCGCGTCGCCCTACCGCGAGACGGAGGGGATGGCCGACGGGTCGGACGCGATCGCGGACTGGCCGCTGCTCAACGCGCTGGTCAACACCGCCTCGGGCGCGTCCTGGGTGTCGATCCACCACGGCGGCGGCGTGGGCATCGGCCGATCGATCCACGCCGGGCAGGTGACCGTCGCCGACGGCACCGCGCTCGCGGGGCAGAAGATCGAGCGGGTGCTCACCAACGACCCGGGCCTGGGCGTGCTGCGGCACATCGACTCCGGGGACGCGCCGGGGTCCGACGACGACGCCGGCCCGCTCGCCGAGCACCCCGGAGGCGGCGTCCGGCTGCCGACGGCGGGCCGGTGAGCGCGCCGGACGCGGAGCGGACCGCGGCCGCCGGCTTCGACCGGATGTGGGCCGAGCTGGCGCCGGTCGGCCGGTGCGGGCGGACCGGCGGCTACCGCCGCTTCGCCTGGACACGGGAGGACGCCGCGCTGCGCGAGTGGTTCGCCGGGGCCTGCGCCGGGCGCGGCCTGGAGGTCGAGGTCGACCGGGCGGGCAACCAGTGGGCGTGGTGGGGCGACCCGGACGCCGCCGTGGCCGCCGGGGCGCCAGGGGTGGTGGTCGGCTCGCACCTGGACTCGGTCCCCGACGGCGGCGCGTTCGACGGCCCGCTCGGCGTGGCCGGCGCCCTGGCCGCGGTCGACGGCCTGCGGGCGGCCGGCTTCGTCCCGTCCCGGCCGGTCGGGGTGGTCGCCTTCGCCGACGAGGAGGGCGCCCGGTTCGGGGTGGCGTGCGCGGGCTCGCGGCTCCTCACCGGCGCGCTGCCGGCCGAGCGGGCGCTGGGGCTGGTCGACGGCGAGGGCACGAGCATGGCGGAGGCGCTGATCGCGGCCGGGCGGGACCCCGCGCAGCTCGGCCGCGACGACCGCGCGCTGGCCCGCGTCGGCGCGTTCGTCGAGCTGCACGTCGAGCAGGGGTACGGCCTCGCCGGGCTCGGCCGGCCGGTGGCGGTCGGTACCGGCATCTGGCCGCACGGCCGCTGGCGGTTCGACCTGACCGGGCGGGCCGACCACGCCGGCACCACCCGGCTCGCCGACCGCGACGACCCGATGCTCGCCTTCGCCGCGCTGGTCCAGCGGGCGCGCGAGCTCGCGGTGCGGAACGGCGTCCTGGCCACCTGCGGCAAGGTCGTCGTCCGGCCCAACGGGGTCAACGCGATCCCCTCGTCGGTCACCGGCTGGGTCGACGCGCGCGGCGAGGACCCGGCGTCGGTGCGGGCGCTGGTCGAGGCCTTCGCCGGCACGGTCGGCGACCTCGGCGGGACGTTCGGCGAGGAGTCCTGGACCGGCGAGACGTCCTTCGACGCGTCCCTGACCGACCGGCTCGCCGCGTCGCTGGGCGGCCGGGACCCCGGTGCCGTACCCCGCCTGGCCACCGGAGCCGGGCACGACGCCGGGATCCTGGCCGCCGCCGGCGTCCCGGCCGCGATGCTCTTCGTCCGCAACCCGACCGGCGTCTCCCACTCGCCCGAGGAGTTCGCCGAGCCCGACGACTGCCACCGCGGGGTGCACGCCCTCGCCGCCGCGGTCGCCGATCTCGCCCGGTGACCGTCCTGTTCGCGCCGCACGCGCACCTGCCCGGCGGGGTGCGTCCGGACGTGCTCCTGGAGATCGACGGCGAGCGGTTCACCTCGGTGCGGGCGGGGGTGCCCGCGGCGGAGGTGCCGGCCGCCGCGGAGCGCCTGCCGGGGGTGGTCGTGCCCGGGTTCGCCGACGCGCACAGCCACGCGTTCCACCGGGCGCTGCGCGGCCGGACCTCCGCCGACGGCGGCACGTTCTGGACCTGGCGGGAGGCGGTGTACGCCCTCGCCGGGCGGCTGGACCCGGACGGCTACCTCGACCTCGCCCGGGCCGTCTACGCCGAGATGGCCCTGGCCGGGGTGAGCACGGTGGGGGAGTTCCACTACCTGCACCACGCGCCCGGCGGGCACCGCTACGCCGATCCCAACGCGATGGCCGAGGCGCTGCGGCAGGCCGCGGCCGACGCCGGCGTCCGGCTCACCCTGCTCGACACCGCCTACCTGGCCGGCGGGCTCTCCGCGGCGGGGCACGCCCCGCTGGAGGGGGCGCAGCTGCGCTTCGGCGACGGCGACGTGCACCGCTGGGCCGAGCGGGTCGCAGCCCTGCGCGGCTCGGCCGGCTTCCGGGTCGGGGCCGCGGTGCACTCCGTGCGGGCCGTGCCGGCCGCGGACCTGCCGGTGGTCGTGGCCGCCGCCCGCGGCGGGCTCGGCGGGGCGGACCGCTCGCCGCTGCACGTGCACGTCTCCGAGCAGCCCGCCGAGAACGAGGCCTGCCTCGGTTGCTACGGCCGCACCCCGACCCGGCTGCTCGCCGACGCGGGGATCTGGGACGCCGCGGCGACCGCGGTGCACGCGACCCACCTGACCGCGGCCGACGTCGCCCTGCTCGGCGGGGCCGGGGCGACCGCCTGCCTGTGCCCCACGACCGAGCGGGACCTCGCCGACGGCATCGGCCCGGCCCGCGCGCTGCTCGACGCCGGGGCGTCGCTGAGCCTGGGCAGCGACCAGCACGCCGTCGTCGACCTGCTCGAGGAGGCCCGGGCGATGGAGGGACACGAGCGGCTGGCCACCCTGCGGCGCGGCCGGTTCACCCCCGGGCAGCTGCTGGCGGCGCTCACCGCGCACCCGAGCCTGGGCTGGGCCGACGCCGGCCGGATCGACCCCGGGGCGCGGGCGGACCTCGTGGTGCTGCGCAGCGACACCGTGGGCACCGCGGGCGCGCTCCCCGAGCAGGTCCTGCTGGTGGCCTCGCGGGCCGACGTCGACACCGTGTACGTCGACGGCGTCCCCGTCGTGCAGGGCGGCCGGCACCGGCTGGGCGACGTCGGTGCGCTGCTCAGCGCCGCGGTGGACCGGGTGTGGGCGTCGTGAGCAGCACCGTCGTCACCGGCATCGGGGAGCTGGTCACCAACGACCCCGCCGTCGGCGGCGGGACGCCGCTCGGCGCGCTCCGCGACGCGGCCGTGGTGGTCGAGGACGGGCGGGTGCGGTGGACCGGGCCGACCGTGGCCGCGCCGGCCGCCGACCGCCGGGTCGACGTCGGCGGGCGGGCGGTGGTGCCGGGGTTCGTCGACTCCCACACCCACCTGGTGTTCGCCGGCGACCGGGCCGCCGAGTTCGCCGCACGGATGGCGGGGGAGCCCTACGACGGCGGCGGCATCGCCACCAGCGTCGCGGCCACCCGCGCCGCCGGCGAGGCGGAGCTGGGCGCGCTGGTCGCCGCCCGGGTCGCGGAGATGCGCGCGCAGGGCACCACCACCGTCGAGATCAAGAGCGGCTACGGGCTGACGGTGGAGCACGAGGTCACCTCGCTGGCCGTGGCCGCGGCCGCCACCCCCGAGACCACGTTCCTCGGCGCGCACGTGGTGCCGCCGGGCGCCGGGCGCGACGAGTACCTCGCGCTGGTCACCGGCGCGATGCTCCGGGCCTGCGCGCCGCTGGCCCGGTGGATCGACGTGTTCTGCGAGCCGGGCAGTCCCCGCGCGTTCGACGGCGACGAGGCACGCGCGGTGCTCGTGGCCGGGCGGGCGGCCGGCCTGGGCCTGCGGGTGCACGGCAACCAGCTCGGACCCGGCCCGGGGGTGCAACTGGCCGTCGAGCTCGGGGCGGCGAGCGTCGACCACTGCACGTTCCTGTCGGACGCCGACGTCGCGGCGCTGGCGGGCGGCGACACCGTCGCCACCCTGCTGCCCGGGGTCGAGTTCGCGACGCGCTCGCCCTATCCCGACGGGCGCGCGCTGCTCGACGCCGGGGTGACCCTCGCGCTGGCCAGCGACTGCAACCCCGGCACCTGCTACAGCTCCTCGATGCCGCTGATGATCGCCCTGGCGGTGCGCGAGATGCGGCTGACACCCGCCGAGGCGCTGTGGGCCGCCACGGCCGGGGGAGCGCGGGCCCTGCGGCGGACCGACGTCGGCACGCTCGCGGTCGGCGCCCGCGCCGACCTCGCCGTCCTCGCGGCGCCCAGCCACGTGCACCTGGCCTACCGCCCCGGCGTGCCGATCGCCTCGACCCTGGAGCTCTGAACGCGCTCTTCCGGCCCGTTCCGTGCGCTGCCGGCCCCATCGCGCCCGGAGCGCGCGGAACGAGCCGGCAGAGCCGGTGGAGGCCGCGCTCCCCGGCCCGGGGTCAGGCGGGCTCGGGCACGCCCCCGGGGTCGCCGCCGGGGTCGTCCGGGGTCGGTTCGATCGGCGGCGGCGGCAGCGGCTCGGGGGCGTCGGGGAGCAGTTCCCCCGGGTCGTCGGGCACAGGCTCGTCCGGGTCGATCTCCGGTCCGGGCTCGGGCAGCGGGGCGACCATGCGGGTAGTGAAGCAGCGCACGGCCGCCGTGGCGATGCCTGACCGTCCCCGAGGCCCGCCGACGGCCGCGCTACGCGGTGGCCGAGCCCGCCGGCCGGTGGGGCAGCTGGACGTGCGGCCGGGACTGCCACAGCGCCCACTCGGCGCCGATCTCGCCCGCGGTGCGCAGCAGCAGCGGCAGGTGCTCCCGCAGCAGGTGCTCGGTGGTGGTCTCGGCCGCGTGCACGGTGACGTTCACGGCGGCCTGCACCGCACCGTCCCGGTCCCGGACGGGGACCGCGACCGAGCGCACGCCCGGGGCCAGCTCCTCGTCGGCCAGCGCCCAGCCCTGGGCGCGGATCGCGGTCAGCTCCTCGCGCAGCTCGTCCGGCGTCCGGCCGGTCCGCCCGGGCAGCCCCGACCGGCTCGGCTCGGCCAGCGTCGCGGCGAGCCGGTCCGGGGGCAGGGCGGCCAGCAGGACCTTGCCCTGCGAGGTCAGCACCGCCGGGAACCGGGTGCCGATCTCGACCCGCAGCGCGATCAGCTTGGGCACCGACACCCGGGCGACGTAGACGATGTCGGACCCGTCGAGCTGCGCCATCGACGACGACTCCCCGGTGCGGGCGACCAGCGCCTCCAGGTGCGGGCGGGCGATGTCCCACAGGCCGAGCGCGCCCACGTAGGCCATCCCCAGGGTGAGCACCTTCGGGGTCAGCTCGAACGCCCCGCCGGAGGACCGGACGAAGCCCAGCTCCTCGAGGGTGAGCAGCAGCCGGCGGGCGGTGGGCCGGGCGAGCCCGACCGCGGTCGCCACCTCCGTCAGCGACATGCTGCGGTGGTCGGCGTCGAAGCAGGCCAGGACGTCCAGCCCGCGGGCCAGAGCCTCCACGAAGTCCGGTCCCGTGCCGCGCCCCGCCATTGCACATCACTCCCCCCTCGCGAGGATGACACGGGCCGCGGGCGGCGCGGTACGCCTCGCCGGGGCGCGTCACCGGTCCGGGTCGGTCACCGTCCGAGGACGCGCTCCTCGCCGCCGGCCCGCTTCGACTCGTCCTTGAAGTCGGTGTACTGGTAGGGGTTCTCGAGGATCGACTGCTCGGCCTCCGGTGCCTCCGGGAACATCCCGGCCTCCCAGACCTCCTCGCCGCACTCCGCCTGCAGGTACCCGACCGTGTCCTCGATCTCGCGGCGCACCGCGGCGAGGTCGATCCCGACCAGCCTGCCGTCGTACTTCACCACCCGGCCGTCGACGACGACGGTGTGCACGTCGCTGCGCTGGGCCTGGAACACCACGTGGCCGACCGGGTTGAGCAGCGGGAAGGAGACGGGGGAATCGTCGTTCTTGACCAGGACCAGGTCGGCCTTCCTGCCGACCTCGACGCTGCCCAGGTCGCGGTCGCGGCCGATGGTGTGCGCCCCGCCGCGGGTGCACCACTCCAGGACCGTCGCCGCCCGCAGCCGCAGGTGGGTGATGGTCTCGCCCCGGAGGTGCGCGGTGAGGTGCTCGGCCATGCGGTCGGCGTTGAGCGTGGCGCGCATGGCGGAGAACATGTCGCCGCTCCACCAGACGCTGGTGTCCATCGACAGCGACACCGGGATGCCGTACTGCAGCACCTGCTCGGTGGGCGCGTGACCCTGCCCGGCGCTGCACTCGGACTCGGTCGCCACCGAGATCGACCCGCCGGTGGCCGCGATCCTCTGGTAGCTGTCGCGGGTCAGCGTCGAGGCGTGCACGTACGTCGTCTCCGGGGTCATGAACCCGCCGTCGTACATCTGCTGGATGCCGGTGTCGCTGGTCGCGCCCCACACGCCGGCGTGCGTGGTGACCGGGATGCCGAGGTCGCGGGCCACCTCGAACGCCGCCCGCTCCGGGAAGGCGGGGTCGCCGGTGACGTCGAACGCCATCTGCACGCCCATCCGGTCGTCGCCGGCGTCGCGCAGCCGCTCGAGGATCGAGCGGACGGCCGGGTCGGCGCTCCACTCCCACGGGCCGGCCTGGATGTTGCCGTAGGCCAGGACGAACCGGCCGGGCACCGACCGGAGTGCCTCGATCGCGGCCTCGGCGTGGTCGGTGGTGTGCAGGTTGTGCGACCAGTCGACCGTGGTGGTGACGCCGGCGTCGAGCGACTCGATCGCCGCGAGCCGGTTGCCCGCCGCGATGTCCTGCGGCCGGAACCTCCTGCCGTGCTCGAGGTAGTACCAGACGAAGTACTGGGTGAGCGTCCAGTCGGCGCCGTAGCCGCGCATCGCCGTCTGCCACATGTGCCGGTGGGTGTCGATCATGCCCGGCATGACGATGCCGCCCGAGGCGTCGACCTCGGCGGTGCCCTCGGGGACGTCCAGCCGGTGTCCCACCGCGGCGATCCGGTCGTCGACGACGAGCACGTCGGTGTCCCGCAGGACCGTCGCGGCGTCGTCCACCGTCAGGACGGTGCCGCCGCGGAACACGAGCGGACGGCCGGCCACGGGGACGCCGGCCCCGTCGCCGCTGGCAGCACCGGACATGCTCATCGTCTCCTCCTCGGACGGCGGGTGTCGACCGGACCGTTGTCCGCCTGACGGCCAGTGGTCCGGGCGGCGTCACTCTGGTGTGATGCCGACCACGTGTCAAGGTCGAGGGCGACTCGTGACGGACGGCGACGGGCCGTTGACAGGGTCGGTCGTGACCCGCAGACTCCGGCCCGGACGCACGTCCGCATCGCGGAGTCCCCGGACGAGAGGCGAGCCCGACCGATGACGTCGAGACCCCCCGACCCGGCGCCCCGCGGGCCGCTCGCGGGCCTCCTCGTGGCCGACTTCTCGCGGGTCCTCGCCGGCCCCTACGCCACGATGCTGCTGGCCGACCTCGGCGCCGAGGTGGTCAAGGTCGAGGGGCCGCGCGGGGACGACACCCGCACCTGGCAGCCCCCGGTCCGGGACGGCGTGTCGACCTACTACCTCGGCGTCAACCGCAACAAGCGCTCGGTCGTGCTGGACCTGAAGGACCCCGGCGACGCCGCCCTCGCGCGAGAGCTGGCGCGGCGGGCCGACGTGCTCGTGGAGAACTTCAAGCCCGGCGGACTCGCCCGCTTCGGCCTCGACCACGCCAGCGTCGCGGCGGAGAACCCGCGGGTCGTCTACGCGTCCATCAGCGGGTTCGGCAGCGCGCCCGGGGGACGGTCGCTGCCGGGCTACGACCTCATCGTGCAGGCCATCTCGGGCTTCATGAGCCTGACCGGCGACCCCGAGGGGGAGCCGTACCGGGCCGGCGTGGCGCTCTTCGACGTCATGGCCGGTCTGCACGCCACGATCGGGGTGCTCTCGGCGCTCAACCACCGCCACGAGACGGGGGAGGGGCAGCACGTGGAGGTGGACCTGCTGTCGTCCGCACTGTCGGGCCTGGTGAACCAGACGAGCGCGTTCGTCGCGGGCGGGGTCGTCCCCTTCCGCATGGGCAACAGCCACCCCAGCCTGTTCCCCTACGAGCCCCTGCCGTGCGCCGACGGGGAGCTCATCGTCACGGCGGGCAACGACGGCCAGTTCCGCCGGCTCTGCGAGGTGCTCGGGGTGCCCGGGCTCGTCGACGACCCGCGGTTCGCCCGCAACGAGGACCGGACGGCCAACCGCGACCAGCTCCGCCCGCTGCTGGTCGAGCGGCTGCGCACCCGCTCGAAGGCGGACTGGTTCCGCGACATCATCGGCGCGGGGGTGCCGTGCGGACCGATCAACACCATCGACCAGGGCGTGGCCTTCGCCGAGGAGATCGGCCTCGAACCGGTGGTCAGCGCCGGGGAGGGCGCGGCCGCCGTCCCCTCGGTGCGCAACCCGATCACCTTCTCGGCGACTGCGGCGGAGTACCGGCTGCCACCGCCGGCCCTCGACGAGCACGGCGCGGAGATCCGCCGGTGGCTGGCGGAGCCCGCCGGTGAGGAGGCATCGGCATGAGCGGTGACGGGCTCTCGTTCCCGACGTCACTCGGGACGTCGACCGCCGAGGAGATCCGGCTGCTCGGCCGGGACCTCACCACCGAGCTCATGGGCCGGGTCGGCTTCGGCGAGCTGGCGTTCTGGCTGCTGAGCACCCGCCGTCCCACGCTGGCCGAGACCCGCGTGTTCGAGGCGGTGCTCGTCGCCCTCGCCGACCACGGGTTCACGCCCACCGCGATCGCCGCCCGGCTGACCTACCTGTCGGCGCCGGACTCCCTGCAGGGGGCGCTGGCCGCCGGGCTGCTGGGCGGCGGCTCCCGGTTCCTCGGCGTCACCGAGGACTGCGGGGTCTTCCTCCACACGGTCCTCGAGGCGCAGGACGGGCCGCTGCCCACCGACGACGACGGCTGGGACGCGCTGGCGCTGGAGGCGGTGCGGGCCACGCGGGCGGCCGGCCGCCTCGTTCCCGGCCTCGGCCACCCGGTGCACAAGGTGCACGACCCGCGCACCGCGGTGCTCGTCCGCATCGCGGAGGAGGAGGGGCTGCTAGGGCCGCACCTGCGCCTGTTCGAGGCGGTCGGCCGGGTGCACGAGCAGGTCCTCGGCCGGCGGCTGCCGCTCAACGGCGCCGGGGTCTGCGGCGCCGCCCTGGCCGACCTGGGACTGCCCGTCGAGATGCTGCGCGGCGTCGCCCTCCTGGCCCGGGCGGCCGGCCTGCTCGGGCACATCGCCGAGGAGCGCCGCCGGCCGATCGGCATGGACGCCTACCTGGCGGTCGACCGCAACGCGGTCTACGTCGACCCCGGCGACCGGGAGCCGCCGGCGTGAACGCGGCGGTCCTCAGCCGGCCGGGCGGCACCCCCGCGTACGCCGAGCACCCGGACCCGGTGCCGGCGGCCGGGCAGACGCTGGTCGCGGTGACCGCGGCGCCGATCGTCCCGCTCGACCAGCTGTGCGCGTCGGGCGCCTCGTACTTCGGGCGCCCGGCCACCCCCTACGTCCCCGGCGTGCAGGGCGTCGGCGTGGTGCGGCGCTCGGCGGTGCTGGCCGAGGGCACCCGGGTGTTCGTCTCGACCACCGCCGGGATGCGACCGGGGGACGGCAGCCTCGCCGAGGAGTGCGTCGTCCCCGACGAGGACGTCGTGGCGATCGACGCGGACGTCGACGACGCCGCGCTCGCCGCCCTGGGGATGTCCGGGGT
The DNA here is from genome assembly GCF_054050195.1 of Geodermatophilus sp. SYSU D00710. NCBI lineage: Bacteria > Bacillati > Actinomycetota > Actinomycetes > Geodermatophilales > Geodermatophilaceae > Geodermatophilus > Geodermatophilus sp. SYSU D00710. Next base: position 42,289 of record NZ_JBJGYX010000027.1, on the reverse strand, counting down.
CGCGGCCTGGGTGGTGCTCACCGAGCGGGCCCGGTTGCGGGCCGGCGAGACCGTGCTCGTCCTCGGCGGCGGGGGAGCGGTCGGGCAGGCCGCGGTCGGCGCGGCCAGGCTGCTCGGCGCCGGCCGGGTGGTCGCGGTGGCCCGGTCGCCGGAGGCGCAGGAGCGGGCCCGCCGGGCCGGCGCCGACGAGGTGCTCGCACCGGCCGGCGACGTCGACGAGCTGACCGCCCGGCTGCGCGACGCCCTCGGGGCCGGGGCCGACGTCGTGGTCGACCCGGTGTTCGGCACTGCCGCGACCGCTGCCGCGCGGGTGCTGGCCGTCCGCGGGCGGATGGTCAACCTCGGCGGGTCCGGTGGCGACGTCGCGCAGTTCTCCTCGGCCGAGCTGCGCAGCCGGTCGGCGTCGGTGCTCGGCTACACCAACAACCACCTGACCGCCGACGAGCGCCGCGACGCCGTCACCGCGGTCGCCGGCCACGCGGCGGCCGGCCGGCTCGCCGTCGCCCACGAGGTGCTCCCGCTCGCCCGGGTCGCCGAGGCCTGGGACCGGCAGGCGGCCGGGCAGGCGGGCGTGCGGCTGGTCATGACGCCCTGAACCACCCACCGCGCGGACGGCGCCCGCCGCCCGCGGTCCCCGAGGAGGAGGCGACCGTGCAGCTGGTCACCGAGGAGAACATCACCGACCTGGCCGTGGAGCGCTGGGCCACGGCCGGGGACCCCCGCACGGCCGAGCTCCTGACGGCGCTCGTGCGGCACCTGCACGCCTTCGCCCGCGAGGTCCGGCTGACCGAGGCGGAGTGGATGGCGGCGGTGCGGTGGCTGACCCGCACCGGGCAGATCAGCGACGCCAAGCGCGAGGAGTTCATCCTCGCCTCCGACGTGTTGGGCCTGTCGATGCTGGTCGTCCAGATGAACCACCGGCTCGACCCCCGGGCCACGCCGGCCACGGTGCTCGGCCCGTTCCACATCGAGGGATCGCCGGAACTCGGGTACGGCGCCGACATGTCCCAGGGCCTGCCCGGCACGCCGCTGTTCGTCTCCGGCGTGGTCACCGACCTCGACGGCGCGCCCGTGCCGGGGGCGGTGCTCGACGTCTGGCAGGCCGACGACGAGGGGCTCTACGAGTCCCAGCACGCCGAGGTCGACGAGGCCCGGCTGCGCGCGAAGTACCGGACCCGCGAGGACGGCAGCTACTGCCTGCGCACCGTCGCGCCCCTGGGCTACACGATCCCGATGGACGGGCCGGTGGGGGAGCTCATCGCGCGGACGGAGATCAGCCACTTCCGGCCGGCGCACGTGCACTTCCTGCTCAACGTGCCCGGCTACGAGCCGTTGATCACCCACCTGTTCCAGGAGGGCGCGCAGTACCTCGACAGCGACGTCGTCTTCGGCACCAAGGCCGAGCTGGTCGTCCGGTTCGAGGAGCGGGAGCCCGGCGAGACCCCGGACGGCGGCACCTCGGCCGAGCCGTGGCTCGAGGCCCGGTACGACTTCGTGCTCCAGCCGACGGCGCAGGCCGGGGTTCAGGCCGGCAGCGGCGTCGGCGCGTAGGCCAGCAGCCGCCACTGCCCCGAGGCCCGCGTCCACACGGCGAGGGCCAGGTTGTCGATCGTCTTGGCCACGCCGTCGACGTCGAGGTCCGCGGTCATCCGGCCGACGACGAGCGCGCTGTCGCCGACGACGGCCACCCGCTCCACCGGGTGGTCGATGCGGCGGTAGACGTAGTAGCCCGAGCGGACCTTGCCCAGGTACTCGTCCTTGGTGTCCCGGGCGCCGCTGGAGTGGGCGTAGCTCAGCTCGTCGGCGCAGAGGTCCGCGAGCACCGCCAGGTCGGCGTCCTGCATGGCCCGGTAGCGGCGGTCCTCGGCGGCCAGCACCGCGCGCACGTCCTCGGGGTCGCCGACCCGGCCCTCCGCCACGGGGCGATCATGCCCCGTGCCGCGGGCCGCTGCCCCTCTCAGAGCTCGGCGCGCAGCAGCGCCGCCGCCTGCGCGAGGGCGCGCATCTTCCCGGCGGCCGACGCCCGCGGGAGGTACTTGAGCCCGCAGTCGCTGGAGAGCACGAGCCGGTCCACGTCGACGTGGTCCAGCGCGCGCCGCACCCGCTCGGCGACCGTCTCCGGGGTCTCCAACTCGGGGGTCGACAGGTCGAGGACGCCGAGCGCGATCCCCTTGCCCCGCAGCGGCCGCAGGGTCGCGGGGTCCAGCCGCGACTGCGCCGTCTCGACCGAGATCGTGTCGGCCGGGGTGTCCGCCAGCTCGGGCAGGAAGGAGTAGCCCGCCGGCCGCTCGGAGACCATCGCCGCGTAGCCGAAGCACAGGTGCACGTGCACCGGGCCGGCGGCGCCGGCCACGGCCCGGGTCACCGCCTCCGCGCCGAAGCGGCGGGCCACCTCGGGACGCGCCTGCAGCCACGGCTCGTCCACCTGGACGACGTCGGCGCCGGCGGCGAACAGGTCGGCGATCTCCGCGCGGACGACGTCGGCGTAGGCCATCGCCAGCGCCCGGTCGTCGCGGTAGTGCTCGTCCTGCGACTGCTGCGCCATCGTGAACGGCCCGGGCACGGTGATCTTGGTCGCTCGGTCGGTGTGCGCGCGGAGGAACCGGACGTCGTCCACCTGGACCGGGGACGGCCGGTGGATCTCGCCGGTCACCCGGGGCACCGGGATCTCGGTCCCCGACCGGTTGCGCACCGTGCCGGGTGGGTCGAGCTCGAGGCCGCCGAGCGCCGTCGCGAAGTGGTTGGAGTAGGACTCCCGGCGGATCTCGCCGTCGGTGACCACGTCCAGCCCGGCCTCCTCCTGGGCCCGCACGGCCGCCAGCGTGGCGTCGTCCTGGGCCTCATGGAGGTGCTGCGGCGGGATGCGCCACAGCTCCCGGGCGCGCACCCGTGGGGGGAACCGGTGTCCCAGCCGCTCCCGGTCGATGAGCCAGTCGGGCTGGGGCAGGCTGCCGACGATCATCGTCGGCAGCGGGGGCAGCGGTGCCGGCATCCGGTCCTCCCGGGGCGTCTGGGTGCGACCATCGTCTCCGCGCGCCGGGGAGCCGACCACACCGGTTCCTCCTCCGGGATGGCACAGTGGGGGAAGCAGTGCGCCGTCGCAGGCGTTGACCCCGGCGAGGTGCCGACCACCGGGCCGCAGCGGGTCGTCCGGCGACGTCCCCCGTGCCGTGGTCGCCCGCTTCGTCCACGCGTCGATCCCCGGGGGATCCGCGGACCGGCGACCGGGGCACCGGGTCCCGTCGCCGGGACGCCCCCGCCGGCACCGGCGGGACAGTGCAGCGTGCTGCCGGGCACCCGTGCCCGGCAGCCAGAGGAGGAGTTCGTGGCCCGACCAGGCCGGCGCCAGACCGCCGCCCGCCGATCCACCCCGCGCGACCAGCGCCGGGGACGGCAGCGCGGCGACGTCGTCGCCGAACTCGCCCGGACCGTCCGCGAGGTGGAGGCGGCCGCCCGGCGCGGCCGCGTGACGCCCTCGGTGCGGGCGACGTTCCAGGCCGTCGCCCTGGTGCTGCGCGACCAGCGGGCCCGCGTCCGGGCGGCCGACCTCAGCGAGAGCCGGCGGGCCGAGCAGCTCAAGCGGCTGGACGGCATCGCGACCATCCTCGCCACGACCGCCGTCCGCGACACAGGGCTGCTGGCGCTGCTGGCCGACGACGCCGTCGTCTCCGACGAGGCGCGGGCGCTGTCCCGGGAGCTGCTCGAGGCCGCCGGGATCGAGCCCGCCCCCGAGGAGGCCCCGCCGGCGGAGCCCGCCGCGACGCCCGCCCCGCCCGAGCGCCGCGTGGTGCCGCAGTCGGTGGTCTCCCGGCAGCTGGCCAACCCCTTCCTCGCGCCCGACTTCTCCGCCGTCCCGCCGCGCCCGGTCCGGCCCCGGCGGCTGGCCGGCTGGGAGCTGATCGGCCCGCTGCTGAACTCCTTCGAGCGCGCCGGCGACGGCAACGCGGCGGTCATGGACCTGCCCGTCCCGACGTCGCGCCGCGGACCCGCCGGCCTCGAGCTGATGCCGCACCAGGCCCGGCTGGTCGCCGCGGCCGAGGCCGGCCACCGCACCTTCCTGCTCGCCGACGAGCCCGGTCTCGGCAAGACGGCGCAGGCGCTGCTCGCCGCCGAGGCGGCCGACGCCTACCCGCTGCTCGTGGTCGTGCCGAACGTCGTCAAGACCAACTGGGCGCGCGAGGCCGGACGCTGGACCCCCGGGCACCCGGCCACCGTGGTCCAGGGCGACGGCGACGCGGTCGACGGCTTCGCCGACATCGTCGTCGTCAACTACGAGGTGCTCGACCGCCACGTGGGCTGGCTCGGCGACTTCGGGTTCCGCGGGATGGTCATCGACGAGGCGCACTTCATCAAGAACAAGACCTCGCAGCGGTCGCAGCACGTCCTCGGGCTGTCCGAGCGCATCCGGTCGCGCACCGCGCGGCCCCTGCTCATGGCCCTCACCGGCACGCCGCTGATCAACGACATCGACGACTTCCGGGCCATCTGGCAGTTCCTCGGCTGGATCGACGAGTCCGGGCCGCGCGGTGAGCTCCTGGAGGCGCTCGAAGAGACCGGCCTGACGCCGGCCGACCCCGGCTTCTACGCCGCCGCCCGCCGGTGCGTCGTCGACCGGGGCATCGTGCGGCGCCGCAAGGTCGACGTCGCCGCCGACATCCCCGCCCGCCGGATCGCCGACCTGCCCGTCGAGCTCGACGGGCCGGCGGGCCGGTCGGTCCGGGCGGCGGAGGAGGAGCTGGCCCGCCGGATGGTGGCGCGCTACGAGACCGCGCTGGCCAACCGCGCGGCCGGTGTCGAGGAGCTCGACGGCGGCATCGACCGGGAGCTGGTGCGCCGGGTGGCCCGGGCGGAGCTGAAGGACGCGAGCACCGGCACGGGCGAGAACGTGTTCGGCATGATGCGGCGCATCGGCCGGGCGAAGGCCGGCCTCGCCGCCGACTACGCGGCCCAGCTGGCCCGCAGCGCGGGCAAGGTGGTCTTCTTCGCCAAGCACGTCGACGTCATGGACGCCGCCGAGGAGACCCTCGCGCGGCAGGGGGTCCGGTACTCGTCGATCCGCGGTGACCAGACGCCCTCGGCGCGGCAGAGGCAGATCGACGCCTTCGTCAGCGACCCCGGCGTCGCCGTCGCGGTCTGCTCGCTGACCGCCGCCGGCGTGGGCCTGAACCTGCAGGTCGCGTCGAACGTCGTGCTCGCCGAGCTGTCGTGGACCGACGCGGAGCAGACCCAGGCCATCGACCGCAGCCACCGGATCGGCCAGACCGAGCCGGTCACCGCGTGGCGGGTCATCGCCGCGCAGACCCTCGACGCCCGCATCGCCGAGCTGATCGACAGCAAGGCCGGGCTGGCCGCGCGGGCGCTCGACGGGTCGGACGAGGAGGTCACCTCGTCGGCCGACGTCCAGCTCGAGACGCTCGTCGCCCTGCTGACCGACGCGCTGACCGCGGCGCCGCGGCTGGACGCGGGCTCACTGACCGGCAGCTGACCGGCGTCGGGCGGGCGGCGCGTCCGGCCGGGCCGCGGAGCCGGAGCCCGGCACCACGCGGAAGACGGGGAACCGGTCGGCGACGGCGGCGATCTCGTCGACGGCGAGGTCCGGTCCGACGCCGAAGAACGCCCGCGCCTCGCGGGCGACCGCCGCGGTGCCCGGTCGTCGTCCCGCCCGCAGCACGTAGGAGCGGATCACCGGAGCGCGGTCCCCGACGGGCACCTCGGCCAGCGTCACCGCCCGACGCCGCCCGCCGCGGGCCAGCACGACGCGGCCCCCGGCCGCCCGCACGTTGCGCACCCACTCCGAGTCGCCGGTGAGGGAGACCAGGTGGCCGGAGCCGTGGTGCTCGGCCCGGACCAGGGTGGTGCGCCGGAGCACCCCACTGCGGCGGCCGGGCACCTCGAGGGTGACCACGTAGCCCGGGCTGAGCCCGAGGGCGGTCAGCACGTGTCCCAGCCACTGCAGCCGCGCGTACCACCGGGGTGGCGGCCGGTAGCGGTGCGCCCGGGGGTCACCGAGTGGCACGACGAGGCGGTCGGTCCTCCGCCGGGGGCCGTCGCGGGCGTCGAGGGCGAACGCGCGCAGGACCTCCGCGGTCCGGACCCTGAGCGGGTACCCGTGTCCGGGCAGCAGCACCCGGGGCTCGAGCGCGGCCAGCGCCGCGATCGAGCGCAGCGCCGTCGGCCGGTCCCAGGTCGTGTACCAGGGCGGCCCGGCGAGCCGCTGCCGGCCCGAGAGCGCACCGGGGACCGAGTCCAGGTCCACGGTCACCAGCGCGTCGCCGGAGACCAGGACGCCGTCGCCCCGGCGCAGGAAGGCGACGGAGCCGGGCGTGTGCCCGGGCGCGGCGATCCACTGCCAGTCGGGCAGCCCGGGGACGACGCCGTCGGGGTCGAGGGGCCGGGCGACGTCGGTGATGTCCCCGGCCGCCTCGATGCGGGCCCGCGCGCGGGCCGGCAGCAGGCGCATGACCGGCACGACCACCCAGTGGTCCAGCGGCATGTCGAACTCGGGCAGGTACCTCCCGGCGGCCATGGGCAGCTCGTCCGGGTGGAGGTAGACCGGCACCTGCCAGGCACGGGCGAGGTCGCCCGCTCCGGCGGAGTGGTCGGGGTGGACGTGGGTGAGCAGGATCGCCGTCGGACACGCGCCGGGGCCGAACAGCGACTCCGCCGCCTGCCGGACGGCCTCCGCGTCGCCGGCCCAGCCGGTGTCGACGAGCACCCACGAGTCGCCGGAGCGGACCAGGTAGGCGTTCGAGGCGAGCACCCCGGGGCCGAGCGCGACGGCGTGCACGTCGCGGGCGACCTCCGCCGGTCCCCGCCGTCCGGGCGGGGGAGGCCACCGGTCCGGCGTCTGCTCCAGGTACTGCCCGAGGCGGGCCCACACCCGCCGCTCGAGCCGGGCCCCGCCGGCACCCAGCAGCGGAGCCGCCGCACGCCAGGCCCCGCGCGGCCGGACGTCCCAGGACCAGCGGGCCCGGGTCCCGCCCTCGACCGGGTCGAACGTCTCCTGCCCGTCGACGTCCATGGCCGCCATCCGGATCCGGAAGGCCAGCCGGTGCGGCCGCTCGTAGCCGGTCAGCTCGGTCGTCGTCTCGCCGTGCCGGCCCAGGCCGGCGACGGTCTGCCGGAACCGTGTGCCGACCCCGATCGGGCCGGGGGTGGTCTTCTCGGCCCGTAGGACGCGCGGGTTGTAGCGGGGCTCGTTGCGGGGATCGGCGAGGACGTCGAACACCTCGTCCGGCGGGCGGGCGATGCTCACCTCCCCGCCGATCCGGATCACCACGGCCCCGCCGGCGTGGGCCGCCCGCTCATCGGTCCGGTGCAGGTCACCGCGCACCCCCTCGGCCCGGCAGCGGGACCGGGGCCCCGCCGGACTGTCGTCAGGTACCGGAGCGTGTCCGGTCGGCGCGGGGGCCGGTAGGAGCCCTGGGGCCCACCCGGGTCGGACCATCGTCCCGTTCTCCGGCGCTCCTCCCTCCTCGGGGCTGGACCGGACGGCTCACCGGGCCGTGGCCTTCGCCCCTACGCCGGGCGCGCCGCACGCCGGACCCTGCAAGGCAGGGAGCCGTCGCCACCGCGACGGTCCCGCCGACCGGACGTCCTGGGTGCAGAGGTGGTGGCCGTCATGGCGAGGATCTACATCCCCTACTCGACCGGGGAGGGGCAGACGGCGAGGATCGCGGACTACATCGCCGACGTGCTGCGGGCCCACGGGCACCAGGCGGACACCGCCGACATCAGGCGGTCCGAGGGCGCGGTGCCCGGCGGGTACGACGGGGTGATCGTGGGGGCCTCGGTCCACATGGGGAAGCACGACGGCCACGCCGTCGACTACGTGCGGGCGAACCGGGCCGCGCTCGAACGGCTGCCGTCGGCGCTGTTCTCCGTCAGCCTCGCCGCGCACGGGGACCCCGAGGAGGCCCAGGGCTACGTCGAGGAGTTCGAGCGCGGGACGGGCTGGCGCCCGGCGAGGATCGCCCTCTTCGGCGGCGCCCTGCTCTACACGCAGTACGGGTTCCTCAAGCGGCACATGATGAAGAAGATCGCGAGCGAGAAGCCCGGCCACCTCGGTACGGACGTCTCCCGCGACTACGTGTACACGGAGTGGGACGGCGTGCGGCGGTTCGCCGAGGACTTCCTGGCGGACCTCACGTCCGGCGGGGTCGGGCGGGGTCCGGCGGACGTGCCCGCGGGCCGGGTGACCTGAGCCGGGGACCGCCCGGATCGCCTCTCGGCCCGACGGACGTCCCGCATCCCCCGCGGCCAAGGGCCTGCTCGGGCCAGGGACTCTCGGCGTGCAGGACCTGCCCTCGTCCTCCGGACCGTGCAGCGGGCACGGACCACGCTGGGTCCACGAGGTGGTCCGAGCGGAGGAGGGGCACCGTGACCTCAGCGACCGGCGGTCCCGGACCTGCGGCCACCGTCCGGGGGACGCCGGTCGGGCCGCCGCGGCGTGGCCTGGTGATCGGGGCGGGTGCCGCCCTCGGTGGTGCGTGGGCGCTCGGTGCACTCTGCGCGCTGCACGAGTTCGAGGGTTACGACCCGGCGGGGGTCGACGTGGTGGTGGGCACCTCCGCCGGCTCGGTGCTGGCCGCACTGGTCGGCTGCGGCGTCCCGCCGCGGCAGATGGCCGAGCGCCTCACCGGCAGCGGGTCCGACGTCGTCGGCACGGAGGCGGTCAACGCGCTCGACGTGGTGGACCGCCTGCACCGGGCGCTCGGGGACGTCGGGCGGCCGATCCCCCTGCCCGGCAACCCGGCGCTCGCCACGCGCGTCCTGCGGCGGCCCGGCCGGCACACCCTGTTGACCGCCGCGGCGGCGCTGGCTCCGCGGGGTCGCGGCCTCCTGGCGCCGGTGGGCGAGCTGGTGGAGGAGTACCACGAGGGCGTGGGTTGGCCGGACCGCCCACGCACCTGGGCGGTGGCGACGGACTTCGACTCCGGCCGCCGTGTGGTCTTCGGTCGCCCCGGAGCACCGGTGGTGCCCCTGCCGGCAGCGGTGATGGCCTCGTGCGCGGCACCGGGCTGGTTCCCTCCGGTGCCGGCGGCCGGGCGTCGCTGGGTCGACGGGGGAGCGGTGTCGGTCACCAACGCCGACGTGCTCGTCCGTGAGGGGCTCGACGAGGTCGTCGTGCTGGCGCCGATGGCCCTCGCGGGTGCCGATCCGCGTCGCGGCGTCGTCGCGCGCCTCGAGGGCGGCCTGCGCCGGTACGCCACCGGGCGCCTCGAGCGGGAGGTCGGCCGGCTGACCGCGGGGGGCAGCCGCGTCCGCGTCCTCGCCCCGACGCCGCAGGACCTCACCGCCATCGGCCCGAACGTCATGGACGCCGGGCGTCGGTGTGCGGTGTTCGACACGGCGTTCATGACCACCGCGGCCGGGCTCGGCCCGCGGTCGCACGCCGGCGGTGACCCGGCAGTGACCCCCCGGGCGACCGTCTGAGCGCACGGCGGAGGGCTCGGGAGCCGGCCGCCGTCAGCCGTTCCGTGCAGATCGCCGCGCGGGAAGACGCCCGGGACACGGCTCGGGGTCCCTACGCTCCTGCCATGGGCAACATCGGCAAGGAAGTCCGCCGGATCGAGGTCCTGCCCGTGCCCGGGCCGACCCCTGAACCGGCCGCGCCGGAGCGACCTGAGCCGCACCGGGAACCGTCTCCGACGAGGTAGCCGCGGTGGACCCCTACGGCGGCTTCGAGCCGCAGGTGGGTCAGATCAGGGCACTGCGCACCTTCCGGATCGGTCCGGACGGTGTCCTGTACCCCCTGTTCTCGGCCGGTCCGTGGCACGACGGTGTCAACACCGCGCGCTGCCTGAAGCAGGACCGCCCACCGCACCCCAGCCCCGACCCGGAGTGCACCTGCGGGTTCTACGCCTTCGGCGGGGAGCAGTGGGTCGGTGACCACCCGCGCAGCCGCCACGTCCTCGCAGTGGTCTCCTGCTGGGGGCACGTCATCGCCGGGACCCGCGGGCTGCGCGCCGAGCACTGCCGGATCGAGGCCCTGTGGTTGTCGGCGGCCGTGCCGGAGGAGCTCGCCGAGCGGGTCCGCCGGAACCACCCCTCGGTCGCCGTCCACCGGGACCGGTCCCGGATGCTGGCCGAGCACCCGCCGACCGAGCTGGAGTGCTACGAGCCGGCCGGCCCGGGGAGCGGCCACCGCGCCGGCCGGCTGTGGTGGTCGGTGGCGATCGCGGCGGCCGTGCTGGGCGTCCTCCCCGCCCAGTGGCTGGGCGGTGCGCAGAGCGCGGCGCTGCTGACCATCGTCCTGGGGACCGCCTTCGCCGTCGCGGCGCTGCCCCTCGCGGGGCGGGGTCGCGACGCCCGCAGCTCCGGCCGGCGGCTGCTCTGCCTCGCGACCTCGATCTGGCTCTTCGCCGCCTTCCTGGGGCCGCTCGGTCTGGTGTTCGTGCGACTGCCGCTGCTGCAGGCCGCGTCGATCGCCGGCCTCCAGCACCTGTGCGTGCTCGTCGAGGGCCGGCGCATCCCGGCCCAGATCCCCTGACCGCAGGTCCTCCGGCGGGGCGCCGAACCCGGTTGCCGGGAGGCGGGGTGCCCTGGGAGCGTCGCGGCATGCCGCCCGGGGACGTGGCCCCGCTGTACGAGCCGTTCCTGGCCACCGCGGAGGCCGTGGCCAGGGAGCGGCCCGAGGTCGACCCCGAGGCGGCGCGCGAGGTGTTCACCGAGGCCGCGACCCTGCTCCACGACGGCCTGGCCCTCGACGGGCTGGACGACCACGACGCGCGGGTCGTCGTCGCCGGGCTGTGCGCCGACCTGGTCGCCGGGGACCCGGGCGCCGCGGTGCGCGCGCGGGCGCGGGTGGTGGCCACGGACCCCGGGGACCTGCACGACCCGGAGGGCGTGGCCGCGGCCTACCTGGCCGCCGCGGCCGTCCTGCAGCTGTGACCGCCGGGCCGCGGACGGTCCCGCGCGCGGCTCAGGCGCCGATCCGGGTCCGCACCGCGTAGAGCTCCGGGAAGAAGGTCAGGTCCAGCGCGCGGCGGAGGAAGTCCACACCCGAGCTCCCGCCGGTGCCGGTCTTGAAGCCGATCGTCCGCTGCACGGTCCGCAGGTGGCGGAAGCGCCACAGCTGGACGGCGTCCTCGAGGTCGACGAGGTCCTCGCAGGTCGCGTACTCGGCCCAGTGCGTGTCGGTGTCCTCGTAGACCGCCTGGAAGACCGGCAGCAGCGACTCCTCCTGCACCCACGCCCGGCGCACGTCCCGGTGCAGGACGTGCTCGGGGACCGGGTGCCCGGCGCGCGCCAGGAAGCGCAGGAAGGCGTCGTAGACCGTCGGGGTGTCGAGCAGGTCGGCCAGCATGGCGTGCGCGTGCGGCCGGGACTCGAACACCGCCAGCATGCGCCCGTTCTTGTTGCCGAGGACGAACTCGACGGCGCGGTACTGGTAGGACTGGAAGCCCGACGCGTTGCCCAGGACGCCCCGGAACTGCGCGTACTCGCTGGGCGTCAGGGTCGCGAGGACCGACCACTGGTCGGTGATGGTGCGGAAGACGTGCTTGACCCGGGCCAGGCCCTTGCGCGCGCGGCGGACGTCGTCGGCGTCGAGGTGGGAGCGGACCGCGCGCAGCTCGTGCAGCGCGAGCTTCAGCCACAGCTCGGTGGTCTGGTGCTGGATGACGAAGAGGAGTTCGTCGTGGTGGTCGCTGATCGGGTGCTGCGCGGACAGCAGCTCGTCGAGGCCGAGGTAGCTCCCGTAGTCCATCCTCCCGCTGAAGTCCGTCGCCACACCGGCTTCGATCTCGCGGACGCCGTCCTCGATCGCCATGACGCCTCCCTCTCCGGTCCGGACGCTAGCCCGGTCCGGAGCGGGAGGCGTCCGGGGTCAGCGCCGCAGCGCCACCGCCCCGGCGACCAGCAACTGCCCGGCCACCAGGCCCAGCCCGAGCCAGCCCAGGACGCCGGGTCCGCCGGCGTGGACGTGGGCCGCGCCGTGCCCGGCCGGCACCTGGACGTGGACCAGGAGCATCGCGGCGTCCAGGCCGGCGGTCAGCCGCCACACCGACGGCGTCGGCGCGCGCCACAGGTGTCGGGCGCAGCCCAGGCAGACCAGGGCCATGCCGGCCATGGCCAGCGAGCCCAGGGACGAGGCGTCGAGGAGCAGGAGGTGCACCAGCGCCGAGGCCACCGCGAGCCCGGCGGCCGCCCGGCCGAGGGCGGGCGCCCCCGGCCGGGCGGCGACGGCAGCCGTCGGGACGGTGGTCACGCGCCGTGGCCGCCCTCGCCGGCGCAGTGCGAGGACGCCGACCCCGGCACCCCGAGCGCCGGGTTGCGGTCGAAGAAGCCGACCGGCTTGAGCGTGAAGCCCGAGTAGTCGGTCGGCATGACCGGCCAGTCCTCCGGGCGCGGGAAGTGGGTCAGCCCGAAGGTGTGCCACAGGACGACGTCGGTGTCCTCGAGGGAGGCGTCGTCGGCGACGAAGGACGGCAGGCCGCCCTCGCCGGGGTGCTGGTTGACGAAGTCGCCGGCCGGATAGCGCTCGGCCGGGTCGTACTCGGTGACCCACAGGCTCCGGGTCGAGAACGTGGCCCGCGCGTGGATCGAGGACCGCTCGTCGGCGAGCAGCACCGGCGCGTTCAGCGGGTGCAGCGCGTACCCCACCGGCTGGCCGAGCCGGTTGGTCTTGGACGGGTTGACCACGTGCCAGGTGCGCCCGACCGTGGCGTCGGTGAGCCGCTGGGCCTCCGACTCCCGGGTCAGCGGGGTGGACCGGCGGGTGAAGGCGTTGCCGTAGGGGTTGGTGTCCTCGTCCATCGGGAGCCGGACGGCGTCCACCTCGTGGACGGTGTTGCCGGAGCCGTCGGCCGCGTCCACCGCCATGTCCAGCCGGGCGGAGAACAGGTGCTGGTGGAACGGCGCCCCCAGCCCCGGGGCGACCTCGGTGGCGTAGGGGTGCTCCTCGCCGCGGTAGGACGAGGTGAACACGATGCCGGTGGCCTTGCTCTCCAGCTGGATGGTGCCGTCGGTGTAGAGGTACCAGTAGAAGCCGTAGTCGTAGTTGCCGATGGTCGTGAAGAAGCTGATCACCAGGCGGCGGGAGCGACGGGTCTCGGCCATCCCGTTGAACAGGTCGGTGTGCTTCCAGCCGACGCCGTAGTCCTCCTCGTGCAGGCAGATCGCGTTGCGGATGGTCCGCGGTGCGCCGTCCTCGTCGGCCAGGGTGGCGTCGAGGTAGTGGATCTCCCCGAGGCAGTCGCAGCCGAGTTCCAGGGAGTTGGTGTATCGGGCGAAGAGGTACTCGCCGACGTCGAAGTAGTTCTGCCAGAACCGCACGGGGGAGGGATCGGCGTAGGGCACGACCATCTCCGCGATCGAGGCGCGGTGCACGACCGAGCGGCCGTCGACGGACAACTGGTGGAGCACGAGGCCCTCGCGGGCGTCGAAGCCGACCCGGAACTCCCAGCCGGCCCAGCGCACGACGTCGTCGTCGACGGTGAAGCTCGGGCCCTCGGGCTGGGTGATCTCGATCGGCTTGAGGTCGCGCACCGGCGAGGGGTGGGTCGCCTGGTCGAGGTCGGCGCGCTCGGCGGGGACCGGCAGGTCGTAGTGGTCGTGCACGGCGGTGGTGGTGCCGCCGGTGATGTCGACGTAGGCGACGACGCCGTCGACCGGGTGCGCCCAGGGCAGGTCGGACTCGTCGGCCTGGTGGAAGCCGAGCACCCGCACGATCCGGTGACCGAACTCGTCGGGGAAGTAGGACCCGGCCGACAGCGGCACCGCACGGACCTCGGCGACGTCGAGGCCGCGCTTGGCCATCGCCGCCACCCAGCGCTCGTCCGCGGCGAGGATCGGCTCGATCGCCTCGAACTCGGCGTCGAGGATCGGCACCTGCCCGTCGGCGATCCCGTCGATCTCGCGGTCCTCGACGACGGTGCCGCCGGTGATCGAGACGACCAGGTCGCGGCCGTTGCCGGTGGCGCGGTCGAGCAGCAGCGCGCGGACCCGCCGCTCGACCGGCTCACCGGGGCGCCAGGCCCGGACGTCGCGCTTGTGGGGCTCCTCCAGCCCCACGTAGACGAACTTGCTGCTCTCCCTCACCAGGCCCGCGTCGCGGACGATCGCGGTCGCGGCGGTGATCTCCTCGGCGGTGAGCCGGGACAGCGGGTGGGTGACGGCGGTGCTGGGGGCGGTGAGGGTCATCTGGTCCTCCGGTGGGTGCGGTGGTGCGGGGTGGGTCAGATCAGGGGGGCCTCGTCGGCCGGCGTGGCCCGGGCCAGGTCGCGGGCCGCGTGCGGGCGGGCCCGGGCCAGCAGCCAGCCGGCGCCGAGCGCGACGGCCAGCAGGACGCCGGCGCCGACGCCGAGCGGTGTCGAGCCGCCCATCAGCAGCGGCAGGTTCCGCACCAGCAGGCCCAGGATGAGCAGGAGGCCGACCAGCCCGAGGGCCGGTGCGACGAGCGTGTGCCAGGGACGGCCGTCGACCCCGGTGCGCCGGAAGAACACGATCACCGCCAGGCAGGCGAGGGCCATGAGGACGACGATGCCGACGCTGGCGATGCCCGCGAGCCAGGTGAAGACCTCGAGCACCGGGTCCAGGCCGGCGATCGCGCACACCGCCATCAGGACCGCGCCGACCGCCGACGTCACCAGGGAGGCGACGTGCGGCGAGGCGTGCCGGGCGTGGCTGCGCCCGCAGGCGACGGGCAGGACCCCGGTGTTGCCCAGCGAGAAGAAGTAGCGCGCCAGCACGTTGTGGAACGACAGGATGGCGGCGAACAGGCTGGTCACGAACAGGACGAGCATGACGTCGGCGGCCACCGTCCCGACGAAGTCGGCGGTGGTCGTGACCACGATGCCGCCCGGGTCGGCGGCCGCCGCCTCGACGATGCGGCTGTCGCCCCACGCGCTGACGATGGCCCAGGACGAGAGCGTGTAGAAGACGCCGATGACGACCAGCGCGACGTAGGTCGCCCGCGGGACGGTGCGCTCGGGGTCGCGGGCCTCGTCCCGGAAGATCGCCGTGGCCTCGAAGCCGATGAAGCCCGCGATCGCGAACATCAGGCCGATGCCCGGGGAGCCGGAGAGGATCTCGGCGGGCGTCACGAGCGCCGAGGACAGCCCCTCCTCGCCACCGCCCCGGCCGATGACGGCGGCGTCCAGCACCAGCACGATGCCGACCTCGGCGACCAGCAGGACGCCGAGGACCCGGCTCGAGAGCTCGATGTGCCGGTAGCCGAGCAGCCCGGTGACCGCCAGCGCGAGCGCCGTCCAGAGCCACCACGGCAGCGACGGCCCGCCGTACCCGGCGATGAGGTCACCGACCAGGAAGCCGATGTAGCCGTACACCGCGCCCTGGACGGTCACGTAGCTGACGAGGGCGACCAGCGCGCTCCCCAGCCCGGCGCCGCGGCCGAGACCGGTGCCGACGTAGGAGTAGAAGGCGCCGGCGTTCGGCACGTGGCGGGTCATCGCGGTGAAGCCCACGGCGAAGAACCCCAGCACGACGGCGGCCACCACGTACATCGCCGGGTAGCCGGCGCCGTTGCCCGCGGCGATGCCGATCGGCACCGATCCGGCGATGACGGTCAGCGGTGCGGCGGCGGCGACCACCATGAACACGATCGCGCCGGTGCCCAGGCGGCCCTCGAGGCGGTGCGACGGCGGGCGGCCGGCGACGCCGGGGCCCGTCGGCGTCGCCGAGGTCGGGGGCGGGTCCGAGACTGTGGCCATGGCGGCCTCCGGGGGTGCGGCAGCTCCGGGCTGCCGGGAGGGGCGAGCGGGGCGCCTGGAGCCTGACCTGTGCTGATGTGACCGGGGTTACACGACCGTCATCTTCGCGCAACATCGGCGTAACGCCGAACGGGACACGGGCCGGCCGGTTTCTCATTCGGGACCCCGTGCGGACGCGACCCGGGACGCCCGGCCGTGCGGATACGCTCCGCTCCCGTCAGCGGGGACGTGCACCCGGAGGGAGTGGTCGTGCGCCGCCCCACCCCCACCGCACTGCCCGGACGGTCGCCCGTGGCGGGTCTGCGCCGCCGCCGGCTCGGTCTCGCCGAGGTCCTCGCGCAGTCGGTCGCGACCCTCGCGCCGTCGGCGGCGATGGTCGCCGTCCCGTCGATCGTGCTGGTGCAGGCCGGGAGCCGGACCCTGCCCGCCCTCCTGTGCGCCTCCGTGCTCGTGGTCCTCGTCGGCTGGTGCCTGACCCAGTTCGCCCGCCGGATGGCCGCGGTCGGCGGCACGTACAGCTACACCGCCAAGGGCCTCGGGCCCGGCGCGGCCCTGGTCGGCGGCTGGGCGCTGGTCATCGGGTACGCCGCGGTGGCCATGGGGGCGCTCGTCGGCGCCGGGATCTACCTGGCGGGCGCGGTGGGTGTCCGCGCCTCCACGCCCGCGGTCCTCACGGGGGTCGTCGCGGTCGGCGTGGTGGTGGGCGCGTGCGCGATCCGCGGCGTCCGGGTGTCGGCGCGCGTGACGCTGGCGCTCGAGGTCGTCTCGATCACCCTCGTGCTGGTCGTGCTCGCGGCGCTGCTGGCGGCACTGCCGGCCGACGGGGGCACCGCCGCTGCCACCGTGGACCGCCCGGTCGACTGGCCCGCGGCGGCGGTCGGGGTGGTCCTGTGGGTCATCGCGTTCATGGGCTTCGAGAGCTCCGCCACGCTGGGGGTGGAGGCGCGGCGGCCGCTGGTCACCGTCTCCCGGGCGGTGCTGTGGACGCCGGTCGTGGCCGGGGTCCTGTTCGTGCTCGCGACGGTCGCCCAGGTGGCGCTGCTGGGCCGGGCGCCACTGGAGGTGTTGACCGGCCCGGCGCCACTGGCGGCCCTGGCCGACCGCGGCGGGCTCGCGTGGCTGCCGACGGCGCTCGACCTCGGTATCGCGGCGTCCTTCTCCGCGGGGGTGGCCGGCGCGGTCAACGCCCTGGCCCGGGTGCTGTTCTCGATGGGCCGGGAGGGGGTGCTCCCGCGGTCCCTGGGGCGGACCCACCGCCGCTTCGAGACGCCGCACGTGGCGCTGGCCGCCGTCCTCCCGGCCGTCGTCGGGGTGCCGGTCGCGGCGCTGTCGCTGGGCGCGGGCCCTCGTGCCGTGCTCACCGACCTGCTCACCGTGTCGGTGTTCGGATACGTCGTGGCCTACGCGCTCGCCTGCTCCGCCATGCCGGCCTTCCTCCGGCGGATCGGGGAGCTCACGCTCCCGGCCCTGGTCGCCGGGCTGGCCACCGGCGGCGTGTGGCTCGTGGGCCTGGGCGTCGCGGTCGTCGGCGGGTCGTGGGGCGGGGGCCGGACGGCGGCGCTGGTCTTCCTCGGCGCGATGGTCCCGGGCCTGGCCTGGTTCGCGCTGCTGCGGGTCCGGTCGCCCGACCGGCTGCGGGCCGTGGGCGTCTACGACCAGGCCACCGTCGGCAGCGTGCTCCCCGGCAGCGTCCGCGACGGGTCGGGACCACGGTCCCGGTCCCTCCCGTGAGGCCGCCGCGGTGACCCCCGACGTGGACCGGGGACTCACCGGCCGCCAGCCCAAGGCCGTGCAGAGCGCGCTGGCCATCCTGGAGACGGTGGCCCGCGTCGGTGCGGGGATCACGGCCAAGGAGGTCGCCGAGGAGGTGGGCCTGCCGGCGGCGACGACCTACCGGCTGCTCAACCTCCTCGTCGCCGAGGAGTACCTCGTGCGGCTCCCCGACCTGCACGGCTTCGCCTGCGGGCGGAAGGTGGCGGGCCTGGCCGGCAACGGGGGGCGGGTCCACGTGCCCACCGCCGCGCGCGACGTCGTCGGGGACCTGCGGCAGCGGATGCGCTTCGGCGTCCACCTGGTCCTCTACTCCGCCACCACGCTCCGGTGCGCGGACGTCGATCCCGACCACCCGCTGCGCGATCCCCAGGCGGTCGAACGCCACCTGCACGCCTCGGCCGTGGGCAAGCTGCTGCTCGCCGAGCAGCCGGACTGGCGCGAGGTCGTCCACCCGAGGCGCCTGCACCCGGTGACGGCCCGCACCGTCGTCCGGCCGGCCCAGCTCGACGCCGAGATCGACGCGGTCCTGGCCGGTGGCGTCGCCGTGCAGGCCGGCCAGGTGCACGAGGGCGTGTCCTGTGCCGCCGTGCCGGTGCGCGCCCCGTCCGGCGAGCTGGTCGCCGCCGTCGCGATCACCGTGCCGAGCGAGGACGCCTCCGTGGCGCGGGCTCGGGCGGCCGACGTCGTCGAGTACGCCGACCGGCTGGGCCCGCTGCTCGGCTGACGGGGGAGCGCGGTCCTCGCACCGGGTCGGGACGGATCGTCAGAAGCGGTGGTGCAGGACGATCGTCCCCCTGCGGGACCAGGCCGTGCTGTGCGACGACAGCCGGTAGTACGTGCGCAGCAGCGGTGGGAACCGGGCGACTTCGGGTTCCCTGCTGAGCAGGATCTCCCGGACCAGGTGCAGGCGCGGGTTCCAGCGTTCGAACTCGTGCGGGTCGTCGATGCCCGGGAACCTGAGGAGCCCGGAGACGGCCTTGGTGCCGGGGACGTGCCGGGTCGCCCAGACCGCGAAGCGGGAGTAGCTGTTGAAGGCGATCTCCCCGGAGGGGAAGTGGCCGACCAGCCGGTCGAGCAGGGCGGACACCTCCGCCCCGTCGAGGAACCCCATCAGACCGTCGGCGACGACCACGGCCGGCCGGTCGGACGGGACGGCGTCGAGCCAGCCCTCGTCCCGCACGTCCGCCCCGATGACACGGGTCTGCGCGCGCGGGGGGATCGCGGACTCCCGGAAGGCGGCCACGGTGGGGAGGTCGACGTCGTACCAGTCGACCGTCGCCGGCGGGGCGATCCGCGCCCACCGGGTGTCCAGCCCGGCGCCCAGGTCGAGCCCGACGCCGTCGGGGTGGCGGGCCAGGAACCCCGCCGCCACCTCGTCCATGCGCTTGGCCCGGAGTGCGCAGGTGTTGACCAGGTTGGCGTCGATGCGCCGCCGGCCGACGTCGTGGTCGAGCCCCCGGACGACCTCGTCGGCGAGGGTGTCCCCGAGGATCGGGTGCGGGGAGCGGCTGTCGAGTGCCCGGGAGTCGAGCGTCACGAACAGGCTGTCCTCCAGCGGCGTGAAGGCCGGCAGCGTGGTGCCCATCGGCGTGGCCTCTCGTGGAGTGGTGCACGGCGTGGCGAGGGCCGCCGGGGTGCCGGTCGGGCACGGCACCGGAACCGTGCCCCGCCCGCGGTCACCGGACCCGGCCCGTCGACGGCGCGTGCCCTGGGGCACCGGCGGTCCGCGGCCGCGATCGCGGGCAGCGGCGGCCCCGCCGATCTGGCCCCCGTGCCCGCCAGCCAAGCACCGCGGGGGCGAGCCGCTCCAGGGCACTTCGGCCCTCGGTCGGAGCGCCGTCCCCCTCAGCCGACCACCCAGGTGTCCTTCCCGCCGCCGCCCTGCGAGGCATTGACCACCAGCTCGCCCTCGGTCAGCGACACCCGGGTGAAGCCGCCCGGCAGCACGACCGTCCCGTCGTCGGCGCAGAACGCGTACGGCCGGTAGTCCACGTGCCGCGGCACGAGCGCGCCGTCGACGACCGTGGGGTGGGTCGACAGCGCCACCGGCTCCTGGGCGATCCACTCCCCGGGGTCGGCCAGGACGGCGGCCCGGGCCCGCTCCAGCCGGTCGGCGTCCGCCCGCGGGCCGATGAGCACCCCGTGCCCGCCCGAGCCGGACCGCGGCTTGAGCACCAGCTCGGGCAGCCGGTCGAGGACCTCCCGGCACACCGCCGGGTCGCCGAGGTCGTAGGCCGGCTGGGAGCGCAGCCGCGGTTCCTCGCCGAGGAAGAAGCGGACCAGGTCCTCGACGTAGGGGAAGGTGCGCTTGTCGTCGGCGACGCCGGTGCCGAAGGCGTTGACCACGGTCACCGTGCCGGCCCGCAGGGGGCGCAGCAGCAGCTCGCCGAGCTCGTTGGGCCGGCCGTCGTCGCCGGTCAGCCGCTCCTCGCTGGTGCGCCGCCAGACGAGGTCCACCCGGCGCCCGTCGGGCAACAGGAGGTCCTCGCCGCGCAGGGTCAGCTGCGCGGGCAGCACGACCGGCGCGCCGGCCATCTCCCCGAGCCGGTCGATCTCCCAGGCCACCGCGCTGCGCGGCCCGTCCCCGAGGACGGCCACCACCGGGTCGGGGACGTCGGTGGCGGCGGCGAGCATCCGCCGCACCGCCGCGACGGCGGCCTCCCGCACCGGCGGCGGTCCCGGCTGCACGCCCAAGCGGGGGGCCACGAGGTCGCGCGCGGCCAGGGCGTAGGCCAGCAGCGTCGGCGTCCGCACGTTGTCCTCCAGGACGACGAGCCGGCCGTCGGCACCGCGGACGAGGTCGGGGCCGGCCATGCCGATCCAGCGCCGCGGCGGCGGCAGGCCCGGCGTCAGGTGGCGGTTGGTGTCGAGCACCGCGGCCGGCACGACGCCGGCGCGGACCGCCTCACGCGGGCCGTGCGCGTCGGCGACGAAGGCCTCCAGCGCCCGGAGCCGCTGGGTGAGGCCCGCGGCCAGCTCCTGCCACTCGGCCCGCTCCAGCACCCGCGGCACCGGGTCGACCGTGAACGGGTGGGACTCCCCGGCGGGCCCGTGCTCCAGGCCGAGGTCGGCGGCCGCGCGGGCGACGTCCGCGGCCAGCGCGCCGGGGCCGTACGCGCGGACGGCGGCCAGCGCCGCCGCCGCGTGCGCCCGGTCGCCGCCACCGGGTAGCAGTGCCTCGTCGAGCCCGCCCTCGGGGCTCACGCGGCCGCCGCCGCGCGCTCCGCGGCCGCGCGCTCCGCGACGGCCAGGGCGGCGCGGGCCACCCACCGTCCCTGCTGCGGGTCGGTGACGTCGAAGCCGAAGGGCGCGTTGGCCTCCAGCGCGAGCAGCCGGCCGCCCGGCTCGACCAGCAGGTCGACGCCCATCAGGCCCCCGCCGAGCCCGGCGACCATCCGCCGCGCCAGCTGCGCCATCTCCGGCGGCGCCTCGTACACCCGCGGGTACACCGTCCCGTGGGTGACCAGCGCGCCCTCCTCCCGGGACTTCTCGTAGACCAGGGAGGTGGTGGTGGGCGTGGCGAAGACCCGCGCGCACGCCGGCTCGGCGATCCACTCCTGCAGCAGCGACGCACCGCGCCGGTGGCCGCCGGCCGCCTCGTGCTCCCGCCAGCCGGCCTCCACCTCGCGGGCGGCGTCGAGGTCGCCGACCAGTTCGATGTAGCGGGCGCCGTCGCCGAGGGAGGGCTTGAGCACCATCTGCCGACCGGGCATCGGCCACTCCCGGACCCGCGCCAGGTCCCACGCGGCCGGCTGCGGCACGCCGGCGGCCGCCCACACCGCGTGGGTCACCAGCTTGTCGGCCGAGGCGACCAGCGAGGTGACGGGGTTGAGCAGGGGCACGCCGGCCGCCTCGAGCAGCGTGGCCAGGGCGAAGGTGGGTGCGTAGGCCACCACCTCCTCGACCAGCACGTGCGCGATCGCCAGGTCGTAGCGGCCCGGTGGCGGGCCGGTGACCGGCCAGTCGTCCGGGATCCGGGCCAGCCGCTCGACCTCGGCGCCCTCCTCCTCCAGCGCCCGCACCCAGGCGGCCGCGTAGCCGGCGTCCTCGTACCAGTCCTCGTCGGTGATCACCAACAGCACGCGCACAGCGCTCCCTGTGCCCGCGCTCCGTCCCCGGCGAACCACCCGCCCGCCGCAGCACGGACGCAACACGTGGAACACCCCGGCGGACACGTCCCGGACCTACCGTGCGGGCGCATGACGCAGGTGGTGCCCGACCGGCCCCGTGCCCAGCGGTCGGCCGCGGCGCGCCGGCGGCGCTACACCGCCGAGCTGGCCGGGGTGCTGCCACCGAGCGGGCCCTTCGAGGCGTGGCTCGCGGCCGGCGGCGGCCTGGCGCCGGACTTCGCCCGGCTGCCGGCGCGCACCGGCCTGTGGTCGCCGGCGGAGGGGGTGGCGGGACCGGGCGGGTGGCCGGCCCGGCGCGCGGTGCTGCGCGCCCGCTGGCGCCGCTGGCTGACCGGGGACCTCCCTCCCGTGCCCGGCCGCACGGCCGTCCGCGTGGACCGGGTGCGGACGGCGGGCGGCGTGGAGGTCCGGGAGCTCACGGTCGGCGGGTCCACGGTCGGCGGGTCCACGGTCGGCGGGGGCTGGTCGGTGCGGGCGCGGCTGCTGCTGCCGGTGCCCGCGGCCGGCGTGCGCCGCGACGTCCCGGTCTACCTCCTGCAGTCCAGCCACGGGCCCTGGGCGGACGCCGCGCTGGCCCGCGGCTGGGGCGCCTGCCTGGTGTCCGCCGCCGACGGCGACGACGACACCGAGGCCGTCGAGCGGGTCTTCCCCTCGGTCGTCGCCGGCCGACTGGCCTGGCGGGCGTGGGCGCTGTCCCGCGTCCTCGACGCGCTGGCGGACCAGCCGGGGGTGGACGCCCGCCGGGTGCTGGTCGGCGGGCACAGCCGCAACGGCAAGACCGCGCTGCTGGCCGCCGCCTTCGACGACCGCTTCGCCGGCGTGGTGTCCAGCTCCAGCGGCGTCCTCGGCGCCATCCCCGCCCGGCTGTGCACCGACCGGCACTTCGGCGAGGGCGTGGAGCTGCTCACCCGGCACTACCCGGGCTGGTACCACCCGCGGCTGCGCTGGTTCGCCGGGCGGGAGCACCGGCTGCCCACCGACGCCCACGAGCTGCTCGCCCTGGCCGCGCCGCGGCCGGTGCTGGTGTCGGTGGCGGTCGAGGACCCGGTCGAGCGCGTCCCGGCCGCCCGCGCCGCCGTCGACGCCGCGCGGGAGGCCTGGGCCCTGCTCGGCTGCGGCGACGCCCTCGAGCTGGCGCTGCGCCCGGGCGGGCACCGGGCCGACGAGACCGCGGTGGCCGGCCAGCTGGACTGGGCGCAGTCGGTGCTCGGCGGCCCGCCCCGCCGTCGCGGGCGGGCGCCGGCGGAGGCGTCCCCGGTCCCGTGGCCGGCCGACCGCCTGCGCCCGGGGCCGCGGCCGGTCCGCGGTGCGGAGCTGCGCGCCGCCGTCCGCGCCGCGCTGGGCCCGGCCGGGACCGCCGCCGGCGTCGCGGGGGAGGGGGACCTGCAGACCCCGGACGGCGTGCCGGTCACCGTGCTGCGCCCGCCGGACGGGGGCGACGGCCGCGGGCTGGTGCTCTGGCTCGGCCCGCCGTGTGCGGCGACCGGCTGGCGGGCCGGGTACGAGCAGGCCGAGCCGCTGCCGGCGCTCCTGGCCGCGGCCGGCTGGGCGGTCGCCTGCCACGACCCGGTCGGGAGCGGCCCTCGGCACGCCGAGCGGCCCGGGCCGGGTTCCTCCCCGCTGGGTCGGATGACCGCCGACGCGGCCGCCGTGGCCGCCGTCGCGGCGGCGGCCACCGGGCACCGGCAGGCCTGGGTCGCCGCCTACGGCACCGGGGCGCTGGTGGCACTGCACCTGGGCGCCCTGGGCACCGGACCCGGGGACGTGCCGCCGGCCGGGATGGTGCTGGCCGCGCCCACCTGCGGGGAGCCGCTGCTGCGGGCCCGGCCGGGGTACACGCTGGCCGACCTGCTCACCGCCACGGCGGACCGCCCCGCGGTGGTGCTGGACCCGGCCTGGGACCCCGAGGCGCCGCCCGGCGCGGTGGCCGCCGCCTGCCGGGCCGCCGGGGTGCCGCGGGTGCCGCTCGCCGACTGGCACCGGCTCTCCGTCGCCACCCGGTCGGCGATGGTCGACTGGCTGGACGCGCACGGCCCCCGGAAGGACCGCCGATCGGCCGGCGACGGGGGCCGGCGCTGACCGTCACGGCGACCGCAGCGCGGGCAGCACCTCCTCGGCGACCAGGCGGTCCGAGCGCTCGCGCACGTCGGGATCGATGTCGCGGGACCCGCCCACGACCGTCACGTGGGACAGGCCGAGCGCGATCAGCCCGCGCAGCCGCTCCACGCACTCGTCGGGACCGCCGATGACGCAGAACCGCCGCAGGAACCCACCGGACAGCGTCTCGGCCTGCGTCGCGTGCTCCAGCCCGTGGTGGTAGGTGTCGTAGTGCGCGCTGACGTCGGCGACGACGGCGGCGTCGGCCGTCGACAGGGACGAGCGGGCGCCGCGCTGGAAGTGGGCGGAGATGCTCGCGTTGCCGCGCACGAGCTCCTCCAGCGCGTCCTGGTCGGTGCCGACGCCCACCACGACGAACGCACCGACGTCGAGGGTCTGCGGGTCGAGCCCGGCGGCCGCGCGCGCCTCCCGTGCCGTCCGCACCGCCCACGCGACCCGCTCGGGTTCGGCGCCCACGGTCACGGTGACCCGGTCCGCCTGCCGTGCCGCGGCTCCGATGACCTGCGGCCCGGAGCCGAACACGTCCACGGGGACCGCCTCGTCGCCGGCGACCGGCAGCCACGTGATCCGGCTGCCGAACCCGTCGACGTCGACCGTGCCGCCTCGCAGGTAGGTCTGCAGCCGGCCGAGCTGCTGCTCGAAGTCGTGCGCCGACGGCGGCCGGAGCCCCACGAGCTCCAGCGCCGTGTCACCGCGGCCGACCCCGAGGTGCGCCCGTCCCCCGGTGACGTGGTGCAGGGTGGCGAACGTCGACGCCACGACCGCGGGATGGCGGGTGACGAGGTTGGTCACGGCGGTGCCGAGCCTCAGCCGCGACGTGGCCGAGGCGGCCAGGTACAGCGACCCGACGACGTCCATGCTGAGGTTCTGCGTGTCGGTCAGCAGCAGCCCGTCCCAGCCGGCGTCCTCCGCCGCCGCGGCGTGGGCGCGCACGTCGTCGGGCAGCGGGTAGGACCGCAGGTGGAACTCGGGAGCGGGCACGTCGGCTCCCTCCTGCCGACCGCGGGCCGGCCGGGTGCGGCTGCAGATGGCGACCACCCACCGCGAGGATGCCGCCGGGCGGCGCCGGCTGTCGAGGTGGCCGGGGGGCGACTCGGCGGCCGTCCCCGGGGCGGGTGCTGGACCGGGCCGTCCCCGCGGGACAAGGTGTTCCGGTGGAGCAGGTCGACGAACACCTCATCGAGACGGTCAAGGGCCTCGACGGCGCCGCGCGCGGCGGCGACCGGGCGGTCCTGCCCCCGGACGTCCCCGCCGAGGAGGTCCTCCGGCTGTTCGACGCCCAGCTGGGCAGCCGGCACCTGGACCTGGCCGCCCGCTGGCTGCGGGCCCGGGGCGAGGGCTTCTACACGATCGGCTCGTCCGGCCACGAGGGCAACGCGGCCGTGGCGGCCGCGCTGCGCCCGACCGACCCCGCGCTGCTGCACTACCGCTCGGGCGCCTTCTTCCTCGAGCGGGCGAGCCAGGTGGCCGTTGGCTCGGACCCGCTGCGCGACGTGCTCCTCGGCATCGTCGCGGCCGCCGAGGAGCCCATCTCGGGTGGCCGGCACAAGGTCTTCGGCCGCCGCGACCTCGCCGTGCTGCCGCAGACCTCGACGATCGCCTCCCACCTGCCCCGCGCCCTCGGCATGGCGTTCTCGATCGACCGCGTCCGCAAGCTCGGCCTGGCGGGGGAGTACCCACGCGACGCCGTCACCGTCTGCAGCTTCGGGGACGCCTCGGCCAACCACTCGACCGCCGTCGGCGCGATCAACGCCGCCGTGCAGGTCGGGTTCCGGGGGCTGCCGATGCCGCTGCTGCTCGTCTGCGAGGACAACGGCATCGGCATCAGCGTGCCCACCCCCCACGGCTGGGTGGCGCACGCCTACGGCAGCCGCCCGGGGCTGGAGTACTTCGCCGCCGACGGCGCCGACCTGCTCGACGCCGTCGTCACGGCCCGGCGGGCGGCGGACTGGGTCCGGCGGCACCGCCGGCCGGCGTTCCTCCACCTGCGGACGGTCCGGCTCATGGGGCACGCCGGCACCGACGTCGAGAGCGCCTACCGGCGGGCCGACCAGATCGCCGCCGACCTGCGCCGCGACCCGCTGCTCGGCACCGCCCGGCTGCTCGTCGACACCGGGCTGCTCACCCCGGCCGAGGTGCTCGACCGCTACGAGGGGATGCGGTCCCGGGTGCTCGACCTCGCCCGGGAGGCCGCCGGCCTGCCCCGGCTCGGGTCGGCCGCGGAGGTGGTGGCGCCGCTCGCGCCCGCCACACCGCAGGAGGTGGCCCGGGTCGCCGCGGAGGCCGCGCCGCCCGAGCACCGCGCCGCCCTGTTCGGGAGCACGCTGCCCGAGGACGAGCCGCCGATGACGCTGGCGCAGTCGATCAACCGGGCGCTGCTCGACGTCCTGGCGCGCCACCCGGGCGCCCTGGTCTTCGGGGAGGACGTCGCGGCCAAGGGCGGCGTCTACGGGGTGACCCGGGGCCTGCTGCGCAAGGCCGGTGCCGCCCGGGTCTTCGACACCCTGCTCGACGAGCAGACCGTGCTGGGGCTCGGGCTGGGTGCCGGCGTCTCCGGCCTGCTGCCGATCCCCGAGATCCAGTACCTGGCCTACCTGCACAACGCCGAGGACCAGCTGCGCGGCGAGGCGGCGACCCTGCAGTTCTTCTCCAACGGGCAGTACCGCAACCCGATGGTCGTCCGGATCGCCGGCTACGGGTACCAGAAGGGCTTCGGCGGTCACTTCCACAACGACGACGCCGTCGGGGTGCTGCGTGACGTCCCGGGGCTGGTCATCGCCTCGCCGGGGCGGCCCGACGACGCCGCGGCGATGCTGCGCACCTGCGCGGCGGCGGCGGCGGTCGACGGCGCCGTGTGCGTCTTCCTGGAGCCGATCGCGCTGTACCACACCCGTGACCTGTACGCGGAGGGTGACGACGGGTGGACCGCGCCGTACCGCCCGCCGGGGGAGTGGGCCGAGCACCACGTCCCGATCGGCCGGGCGCGCACCCACGGCGACGGGACCGACCTGACGCTGGTCACGTGGGCCAACGGCCTGTACATGAGCCTCCGGGTCGCGGCCCGCCTCGCCGAGGAGGGGATCGGGTGCCGGGTGGTGGACCTGCGCTGGCTGGCGCCGCTGCCCGTGGCCGACGTCGTGCGGGAGGCGGAGGCGACCGGCCGCGTCCTGGTCGTCGACGAGACCCGCCGCTCCGGCGGTGTGTCCGAGGGCGTGCTGGCGGCCCTGGTCGACGCCGGCTTCACCGGCCGGATGGCCCGGGTGACCAGCGCCGACAGTTTCATCCCGCTCGGCGACGCCGCCCTGCACGTGCTGGTCTCCGAGAGCGACGTCGAGCGGGCCGCCCGGGAACTGGTGCGCCGCGGGGACTGACCGGGTCGGGCCCGCTACCCGACCGGGGGCCCTGCCGTTCCCGGCGCACCCCGGCCGAGGGCGGCGAGCACCCGCGCGGCGACCACGGGCACCTCGCCGTCGGCGTCGACCCGCCGCAGGATCCCCTCGGCGGCGTAGAAGTCGACCAGCGGGGCGGTCTGCTCGCGGTAGACCTCCAGCCGGTGCCGCACCGTCTCGGGCCGGTCGTCCTCGCGCGCGACCCAGGCGCCGTCCACGAGCACCCGGCGCGCCGCCATCCGCCGGATCAGCTCGGCGTCGCCGACCTCGAGGTCGACCACGGCGTCCAGGCGCGTGGCCCGGGTCCGCAGCTCCTCACGCAGCCGCTCGGCCTGGGCCACCGTCCGGGGGAAGCCGTCGAGGAGGTACCCGTGCTCGCAGTCCGGCTCCTCCAGCCGCTCGACGAGCACCGCCGTCGTGACGTCGTCGGGGACGAGGTCACCGACGTTCGCGTACGCCGCCACGGTCCGGCCGAGCTCGGTCCCCGCGGCGACGTGGGCGCGGAACAGCTCCCCGGTCGACACCGCCGGCACGCCGAGCGCCTCGGCGAGCAGCGCGGCCTGGGTGCCCTTGCCGGAGCCGGGTGGCCCGAGCAGCACGATGCGCCGGACGCCGTCCGGTGCCGGTCGCGGGGTCATGCCGTGCCCCGGACGGCCTTCCTCGGCCGGGGGGCGGGGCGGACGACGAGCACCGGGCAGGGGGCGTAGTGCTGCACCCGCTGGGCGGTGCTGCCGAGGAGGATCACGTCGCTGAGCCCCCGTCCGCCGGCCGCCATCACGATCAGCCCGGCGTCGTGCTCGGTCGCCGCCTTGATGATCTCCGCGGCGGGCGACCCGCTGCGGATCTGCCTGCTGACCTCCGGGCCCCAGCCGTCGAAGACGGCCGCCACCGCGTCGACGGCACGCTGCGCCGCCTCGCGGAAGCTGCCGGCCCCCTCGCCGACCTCGTGGTGCTCGGCCTCGGAGATCTCGTCGGCGAAGGCCACCGAGGCCAGCGGCCGGAGCACCGCCACGACCGAGATCGTGTCGATCTTCGCAGGGTCGGCGAAGGACGTGAGGTGGCGGGCCGCGGCCAGCGACTGCGGCGACCCGTCGGTGGCGACGACGACGTGCATGTCAGACGTCCTTCCGAGCGACGACCTCGGGATCGCCGCGCCGGGCACCCGGGGGGCGGTTCCGCGAGCCGACGGTGTACTCGATGAGGAAGAGGACGACGCCGACGGCGATGAGCCCGGCGCACCAGATCAGCGACGACGGGTCGTCGTAGACGGCGAACCCGAGGATGGCCAGGTTGCCGAGCAGCCCGAAGATCAGCAGGGGCGTGTTGGCCCGGTAGGTGCGCTCGTCCTCGTCCCGCCCGCGCAGCTTGAGGCAGGCGACGATCACGAGGGCGTAGATGGCCAGGAGGAGCACGACCGTGACCAGGGCGAGGGTGTTGACCAGGTCGATGCCGCCGGCGCTGACGAAGATGCTGCCGGCGATGAGCAGGGCCGCGACCACCACCGCGCTGAAGAGCAGCCCCACCCAGGGGCTGCGGCGGGTGGCGTGGATCTTCGCGAAGACGCCCGGGACGACGTCCTCCTTGGCCATGCCGTAGAGGATCCGAGGCTGGGTGACGATCGTGACCAGCGTGGTGTTGGTGATCGCGATCAGCGCGATGATCGAGAACAGCGTGGTCATGAAGTCGGTCGAGAAGGGCAGGATGCCCTGCCTGACGACCTCGAGCAGCGCCGCGTCGGACTCGGCGAGCTGCTCGGTGGGCACGGTGAGCGCGGCGGCCATGGACACCAGGACGTAGACGAGGCCGGCCACGACCATCCCGCCGACCAGGGACCGCGGGAAGTTCCGGTGCGGTTCGATCGTCTCCTCGGCGACGTTGGCCGTGTTCTCGAAGCCGGTCATCGCGAAGAAGGAGAAGGCGATGCCGGCGAGGACCGCGAGCGCGGGGTTGCCGGAGACGCTGATGTCGGCGAGGACCCCGAAGTCGGCGTCGCCCTGGGCGATGAACCAGACGCCGATGACCATGATGATGAGCAGGCCGGCGACCTCCACGAAGGTCATCAGCATGTTCATCACCACGGACTCGGTGATGCCGATGAAGTTGACGACCACCAGCGCGAGGACGAACACGAGGGACACGAGCAACGCCGGAGGGCCGTCCCAGAGCGTGGCGAAGTAGGAGGCGAACCCGGTGGCCAGCGATCCGGTCGCCGCGAAGCTGGCCGACAGGAAGGACACGGTGACCAGGAAGGTCAGCGCCGTGCTGCCGAAGGCCTTCTTGATGTACAGCGAGGCACCCGCGGCCTGGGGGTACTTGGTCACCAGCTCGGCGTAGGCCGCCCCGGTGATGGCCGCGACGGTGACGCCGAGGGCGAACGCGATCCAGAACGCCCCGCCGACGGCGGCGGCGACCAGGCCGATCAGGACGTAGATCCCGGAGCCGAGGACGTCACCGAGGGTGTAGAAGAACAACTGCCCGCCGGTGATGGACCTCCGGAGCCCGGTGTCCTCCTCGTCGACGGTGCTGGCGCTGCCGCTGGTGTGGGCCACGAGGTCCTCGCTTCGTCGGGGGCGAGTTTCCGGCCCGTTCACGGAAGCGTCACCCGGCACCGGTGTCAATTCGAGCTCCCGGGGTTCCGGCTACCCCGCTCGGCGACGGCGGCCGATGCCGACGAAGTAGGGCGCGAACACGGTCGGGCGGACGGGCGCGGCGTCCATCCGCTCGAACGCCGCCTCCCAGCGGCGGACGTCGTCGGGCCCGGCGAGGCCCTCGGCCAGCAGGGCGCCGCGGGCCGCCCACGCCGGCGGGCGCACGCCCGGCGGGAGCGGCGCGATCAGGTACCGGCCCTCGTGCAGCTCGACGTCGAGGCCGGCGCGCTCGAGCAGGCGGGCCAGCTGCAGGCCGACCTGGAGGTCGTTGCCCCGCCGGCGGTGCAGCTCGTCGTATCGCTCCTCGAGGTCGGCGAGCTCCGGTTCGGTGTCGAGCGCTCGTCTCGCGGTCCCGTCGACGTCGACGAGGTAGACCGCTCCGCCCGGCCGCACCAGGGAGGCGAGGTGGTCGACGATCGCCTGCTCCCGGCCGCCGTTGTGCGCCAGCACGTGGCGCATCAGCGCGACGTCCACCGATCCCGGCGCGATCCCGCTGGCGGTACCGGTGCCCTCCCGCACCTCGACGTTGCCCGCACCGGAGTCGGCGACCACCCGCCGCGCGGCCGCGCGCGCCGACGCGTCGGGCTCCACGCCGATCACGCGGCCCTGCGGGCCCACGACCTGCGCGATCACGACGGCGACCGCCGCGGGACCGCAGCCGACGTCGGCGACCGTCGCGCCGGGCACGATGCCGGCGGCGCGCCAGTGGCCGGACTCCTCGCTGCGGGCCCGGTCGGCCATCATCCGGTAACGCCGGACCTCCTCGGCGGTGACCTCGAGTGCGTAACCGGGCACGTCGCCTCCCTGGGTCCCGCCCGGCATGGTCCCGCCCGGCCGGTGGCGGAGTCCACCTCCCCGGATCGCGTCCTCAGACGCCGCGCCGGGACCTCATCAGGTGGAGCAGTGCCCGTGCGTAGGCCTCGGCCGGGTCGCGACCCTCGTGCCCGCTCGTCGCGCCGTCGACCCGGAGGGTGACCCGGTAGCCGTCGCCGGTCGGCGCCAGCCCGGCGAACGCGTCGCCGAGCAGCTCACGGAGCTGGTGCTCGGCGGGCACCCACAGCGTCTCGGACTGCTCGACCGCGTCGAGCGCCCACTCGGTGGTGCCGTTGAAGCCGATCACCGGCCCGGTGGGGAACCGGTGGACCTCGATGGTCATGTCCGAGAGCACGAAGACGTCGGCGTCCATGTCCCGGTCGGGGATGACGAAGCTGTCGCCGCGCGCGGGGGTCCACTGGAGCCCCGCGTCCTGCAGGGCGCGCGCCAGAGCAACGGAGAGCACACCACCATCGTGCGATCCGGCCCGCCCGGCCGCCCGATCGGCGGTGCGGTGTGTGACAGTGCTCCGCTCGACGGGAGGAGTGGCATGCGGGCGCGGACGGTGTGGGGCGTCGTGGGGATCGGAACGGGACTGGCGGTCTCGGTCGGCGGCCTGGTGCTGGCGATCGTGGATCCCGGACGCGCCCTGCTCGGCGGCATCGGCTTCGGGGTCGGGATCCTGCCGTTCGTGGCCGGGCTGTTCCTGGTCCGGCCCGCCCTGCCCGAGGCAGGGGACGGCGGCGGGCGGCCGTGGGACACCTCGGGCAGCTTCTGGGACCTCTTCCGGTAGGTGCCCGCCCGGCCGGCCGCCCGCCGTCCGCGACGGGTCTCGGCGTCCCACGGCCGGATCGTGCCCGACCGGGTCGCGCGCGTCGCCCGTCCGCGTCAGGCTGGGGCGGTGCGAGTGCTGGTCACCGGTGCGTCGGGGTTCGTGGGCGGCCGGCTGGCCGCCGCGCTGGACGAGCAGGGCCACGAGGTCCGGGCCATGACCCGCCGGCCCGGGGGGTACGAGGGACCCGGCACGCCGGTCGCGGGGGACGTCGGCGACGAGGCGTCGCTGCGGGAGGCGCTCGCGGGCGCCGAGGCCGCCTACTACCTCGTGCACTCGCTGGGCGACGCGGACTTCGAGCGCAAGGACGCCGACGCGGCGCGGGCCTTCGCGCGTGCCGCCGCGGCGGCCGGCGTCGGCCGGATCGTCTACCTCGGGGGCCTGGGCCGGGACGGCGACCGGTTGTCCCCGCACCTGCGCAGCCGCCGCGAGGTGGAGCGGCTCCTGGGCGGCAGCGGGGTGCCGGTGACCGTGCTGCGCGCGGGCATCGTGGTCGGCCATGGCGGGGTGTCGTGGGAGATCACCCGCCAGCTCGTGGCCCACCTGCCCGCGATGGTCACCCCCCGGTGGGTCGGCACGCGGACCCAGCCGATCGCGGTCGCCGACGTCGTCCGGTACCTGGTCGGCGTCCTCGACGTGCCGCAGGCCGCCGGGCGGGTGTTCGAGGTCGGGGGCCCGGAGGTGCTCACCTACCTGCAGATGCTCACCCGGGTCGCCGACATCCAGAACCGGCACCTGTTCGTCGTGCCCGTCCCGCTGCTCAGCCCGCGGCTGTCCTCGCGCTGGCTGTCCCTCGTCACCGACGTCGACGTGGCCACGGGACGCTCGCTCATCGACTCGATGACCAACGAGGTCGTCGTCACCGACCCCGCCATCCGCTCGGTCGTCCCCTTCGAGCCGGTGGACTACGACGAGATGGTGCTCACCGCCCTGGTCGAGCGGGCGCGGGAACGCCGGCGGCGGATCGGGGAGCGGCGGGGCGGGTGGCTCAGCCGCGGAGCGCGGCGGTGACCCGCCGCCGCGCCCTCGCGGCGCTGGAGGCCCGGGTCCGGCGGGCGGCCGGGCCGCTGCTGCGGAGCGTGCCGCGGGACCACTGGGAGAGCGACGAGGCCTTCCGGCGGCGCCGGCGGGTCACCGGCACCGTCGCGGTGGCCGGCGCGTCGCTGCTGGGGGTGTCGCTGTCGACCCCCCCGGGCTCGCCGTGCTTCTACGGGCTGACCCTCGGGGTCGCCGGCACCTGGGTCGCCGGGGGGCTGGCGTCCGGGCCGCTGCACCTGGGACGGATGTTCGGGCCCGGCGACCGGCTGCAGCGGCCGCTGCTCACGCCGGTCGTCTCGGGGGTCGGCGCCTTCGGTGCCTTCTACGCCGCCGCGTTGGTCGCCCGGCGGATCCCGGTCCTGGAGCGGGCGATCGGCTCGGTGCTCCGGTACGCCGACCAGGGGTCGGCCCCGCTCGTGCTCACCACCACGCTGGCCAACGGCGTGGCGGAGGAGGTGTTCTTCCGCGGCGCGCTCTACGCCGCGGCGGGGGCCCGGCGGCCCGTGCTCGTCTCGACCGCGGTGTACGGCCTGGCCACCACCGCCACCCGCAACCCGGCGCTCGTGCTGGCCAGCCTGCCGATGGGCCTGCTCTTCGCCCAGCAGCGCCGGATCACCGGGGGGATCCAGGCGTCGGTGCTCACGCACGTGGTGTGGTCGACCCTGATGCTGCGCTACCTGCCGCCGCTGTTCGCCGACCGCCTGGCGGAGGAGGAGCGGGCGACCCCGGCCCGGTGACGGGAGCCCGGACCGCGACCCCTGGCCGCGGTCACCGCCGGCGAGGAAGCTGACCCGGGATCCCGACGGTGCGCGGAGTGGGGGCCGGGATGCGGATCATGCTGGTGACGGCCGGCAGCCGGGGGGACGTCGAGCCCTTCCTCGCGCTGGCGCGGCGGGCGCGGGACGACGGCCACGACGTCCGGCTGGGCGTGACGCGCGACTTCGTCGACGCGGCCGAGGGCGCCGGCGTCGACGTCGTCCCTCTCGACGCGGACCTCACCCGGGTGGTCGCCCAGCAGGGCGTGTCGGCCTGGGCGGCGCTGCGGTCCTACCGCTCCGTGATCCGCCCCCTGATGGCCGCCATGCTGCGGTCCGCGGCCGAGGCAGCGGTGGCGTTCCGCCCCGACGTGGTCGTCCACCACCCCAAGGTGCTCTCCGCGCCGATCGCCGCGGCGCACCTGGGGGTCCCCCACGTGCTGGTGGAGATCGTCCCGACGCTGACCCCGACCCGCGAGTTCCCCGCCGCCGGGGTCACGACGGTGGACCTGGGGCGGTTCAACCCGCTGACGTACCGGGCCGCGGCCGGCGCCTCCCGGCCGTTCGCGGGGACCCTGCGGGAGATCCGGGCCCGGCTCGGGGTGCCCGTGCGCGGTCGGCTCCCGGCTCCCTCGCTGACCCTCGTGCCGGTCAGCGGCGTCCTCCTGCCCCGCCCCTCCGACTGGCCGGACACCACCCGGATCACGGGGCCCTGGCACCGCCCACCGGCGGACCAGCCGCTCGACGCCGAGCTCGACGCCTTCCTCGAGGCCGGCGACGTCGTCTACGCCGGGTTCGGGTCCATGGTCACGGGCGACCCCGTCGCCCGCGGCCGGGCGGTCGTCAGCGCGGTCCGCGCGACCGGACGACGGCTCCTCGTGGCCGAGGGGTGGGGAGGCCTGCGGATCCCCGCGGACCTGGCCGGGGACGGCGTCCTCGTCCGCGCCGGTGTGCCGCACGCGGCCGTCCTGCCCCGCTGCCGCGTCGCCGTGCACCACGGTGGCGCGGGTACGGCGCACGCCGCCGTGCGGGCGGGGGTGGTCTCGGTGACGGTGCCGTTCATCGCCGACCAGCCCTTCTGGGGCGCACTGCTGCACCGGCGCGGCCTCGGCGCGGCACCCGTGGCCGCGCGGCGGCTCACCGCCGACCGCCTCGGTGCGGCACTGGCCACCCTGCCCGGGCCCGGCGCCGCGGCGGACGCCGCGCGTGCCATGGCCGGCGAGGACGGCTGCCGGACCGCGCTGGAGCTCCTCGGTCGCCTGTCCTGAGGGTGCGACGACGGGACGGGGCCGAGAGAGGTGCCCACGCGGGAACCCACGACCACGCCCGATCCGCGAGCGGGACTGCCCGGGTGACCGAGGCCCGACGGGCGAGGGGTCAGCCCCCGCTGTTGACCAGCGCGAACAGCCGGCGCGGGGCCAGCCGTGCCCCGAGCCGTGACACGCGTCCGAGCCCGATGGGGATCTCGTCCCGGCCGGCGTCCAGGCCCCTCATCACCTTGTCCAGGAAGGCGTCGAGGGGCATGGCCATGGGCGGCGTCGACGGCAGGTCGCGGTGCAGCGGTGTGTCCACGACCGGCGCGATGATCTCGACCACCTGCACCGTCGAGCCCGCCAGTTGCCGTCGCAGGCTGGTCGAGAAGGAGTGCACCGCGGCCTTCGTCGCGGAGTAGACGGGGGCCTTCGCCAGCGGCACGAAGCCCAGGCCCGAGCCGACGTGGACCACGCGTGACCGCCGGGCCCGACGGAGGAGGGGGAGGGCGGCTGCCGTGACGTTGATCAGGCCGGTGAGGTTCGTCGCGATCTCGGGTGCGACGTCCGCGGGTCCGGGAGGCTCGGCGGCAGAGAAGTCGAGCAGCCGCTGGATGCCCGCGTTGTTGACGAGGGTGGTCAGGACCGGGGTGTGCGCCGCCACCTCCGCCATCCCCCGGGTGACGGACTCCGGATCAGCGACGTCCATGACGACCGCGGACGTCCCGGGGTGCGCAGCCGCGGCTGCCTCCAACCGGTCCCGGTCCCGGCCCGAGATGATCACGCGGGCGCCCCGGGCGAGGAAGCGCGCGGCGAGACCGCCGCCGATGCCCGAGGTGGCTCCGGTCACGAGGACGGCCTCGTCGGTCACGCGCTGCGCCACGGGTCGGCCTCCCTGTGGGGGTGGGCGGCCCGGCGAGGACCGCGTCGCGGCAGCGGCCGTCCACGACCCGCCGACGGTGACCGAGCCGCGCCGGGGCCCGCGACGATCAGGGTAGGGCGGGAGCCGGCGCAGCCTTCAGGCCACCGGAGGCGACAGGACCTCCGCGGGCCCGGGGGAGCGGTGGCGGCCCGGCGTGGCGGAGGTCAGCCGCACCCGGGCGGCGTTCCGGCGGACGGGGAGCCGAGCAGCTCGCAGGGGTGGCACCGGGCGGCGGCGTCGACGTCCTCCCAGGGCCGGCGCATCCGCTCGAGCTGCTGCGGCGGGAATGCCTCGCACAAGGAGGCGCCGTCCCCGTCGAGGAGGTGGAGACGACGGTCCGGGGTCTCGTCCCCGATGGTCCGGGCCACCGGGAAGGGGGTGGGGTGCGGCCGGACCGCGTCGGCGACCTGCCGGTCGACGGGGACGGTCCAGGTCGTGGTGAGGGTCAGCATCGGTCCATCCAGTCGGCACCTGCACGGCGTCGCCGTGGACCGGAGCGACAGGGTTCCGCCGGGGACCGGGGCGGAGGGCCGCGGAGCGGCCGGTCCCCACGCTAGTCGCCTCACCCAGGCCGGGCCACGCGGGAGGCGTGCGGCCGGGTGTCCCCGGGCTCAGGGGGACAGCCCGAGGGTGACGACCGCGGTCGCGACGTCCTGCAGGGACGCGTTGTGCTCACGGGCGTGCCTGCGCAGCACCTGGAACGCCTCGTCGACGGAGGTCCCGCGCCGTTCCGCCAGCACGCCCTTGGCCTGCTCGATGACCACCCGCGAGGTCAGGGCGGTCTCCAGTTGCCCGTTGAGCTCGGCCAGCCGGTCCTGCACCCTCAGCCGTTCGGTGACGTCGCGGATGTTGCAGATCCGGGCCCGGACCGCGGGGTCGTCGAGCAGGTCGGTCACCACCATCTCGACGTGGCGCCAGGAGCCGTCCGGGCAGCGGAGACGGCACACCAGCGCAGGCGGCTCCTCGCACCCGTCCCGGTCGGGCGGCGGCGCCGCGGCCGGCCGGTCGTCGGGGTGCACGAGATCCCACAGGTGCGCGCCGAGGACGCCGTCCTCGGACCAGCCGAACAGCCGGGTGAAGGCCGGGCTGGCGTACGAGACGGCGCCGCTGCGGGAGGTGACCAGGACCGCGTCCGACGAGCGGGCCAGCAGTGGGCGCAGCGCGTGGCCCACGTCCGTGGAGACCCCCACGATCCCGACGAGTCGACCGTCGTCGTCCCGCACGCCGACGTCGGTGACGAGCGCGGAGAAGGTCGAGCCGTCCTTGCGGACGACGGTGAAGCCGCCGGACCAGGGCCTGCCCTCGCGCAGCGACCGCATGATCTCGCCGCCCTGTTCCTGCCCGGCCTCGGGGACCGTCACCTCCGCGATGTCGCGGCCCAGGATCTCCCCGGCGCTCCAGCCGTACAGCCGCTCGGCCGCGGGGTTCCACCGGACGATGCGGCCGTCGAGGTCGGTGGCGATGACCGCGTGCCCCAGGGCGCTCAACAGGCGGTCGGCGTCCGTCCAGTGGCCGGTCCCCGTGCCGGAGGGGGAGTCCTGGTCGCGAGCCACACCGTCACCACCCGATCGGATCGGTGGCCGGCTCTCCTCGCCCCCGGGAGAATCGTGCCGCCGCCGTCCGAAATCGGCAAACCGGCCACCCGGTCCGTGCCGTGACCCGGGAGCGCCGCCTCCCGCGTCCTGGACGGCGCCCGGGGCGGCTCAGCGTTGCCAGCGCACCTCGATCCGGGTGACCGAGACCTCGATCCACGGCCCGGTGGACCGCAGTGACAGCCCCTCCCGGGCCGCCTGCTCCACCGCCTGGCGGGCCGCCTCGGCGGCCCGGGCGGTGACGGCCGCCGCGATCGCGAGGGCCGACGCGGTGACCAGTGACCCGGCGGTCGTGCCACGGCGCAGGGCCGGGAGCAGGAACCGCACCGCGGCCGGCACCGTGTCCAGCGCCGTCCGGCGCTGCGGCACGCGGCTGCCGTCCGCCCGGTAGACCTCGTCCGGCTCGATGGGGTGCTGGTCGGCCACGGCGCCACTCCCTCCGTCGGTCCGGCCCGGCGTCGGGACAGGCGCCCGGTCTCGCCGCGCTCGGACGTGCCGATCCTCCCACCGGGGACTCCCCACGACGAGCCATCCGCTGCGTCGACGAACTGCTGGACCCGTCGGCGGATGCCCGGACCGACCGGTGGGCTCAGCGCTGTCCGGGCAGGGCGGGAACGGGGTGCACCGGGCACGTGCTGGTGGACGCGGCCGGCGACGGCGAGTAGACCGAGGGCCTCACTCGATGGGAGGGAGCGGGACATGACCACTGGTAGCGGCCAGGAGTCCGGACAGGTCACCGGCACCCGGGACAAGGACTACAACCTCATCTGGTTCACCGAGCAGTGCCTGAGCAACGCACTCCGGCTCGAGACCTACATCCAGGACGCCGACCGCGACGGCGACGGTGAGCTCGCCGACCTCTTCCGCAAGGCACAGGCGGAGAGCCGCAAGGGCGCGGAGCAGGGCAAGCAGATGCTCAGGTCCCGGCTCAGCGGCTGATCGGGCCGGTCGGAGAAACGCCCCCCGGAGAGCCGCTCGGCGTCTCTCCGGGGGCGTGGTCTCGGGTCGGGAGGACGGGAGCGGCCGGCGCCGGCCGAGGCCGGCTGGTGTGGACGCGGCGTGTCCTCCCTCGCGGAGATCGGTCAGGTCTTGGCCCGGCGCGGGTGCATCAGCCGCTCCATCTCCGTGGCGGCCCGCTGCTTCTCCTTGCGTTCGCTGCGCTTGGCCTTGACGGCCTTGCCCGACTTCTTCGTGGCGTGGTTGTCGTGGGGCGACTTGTCGGCCATGGGAGTGCTCCCTCGTCGGCGGTGGGAACGGCTCCTCTCTACGCCCGGTCGCCCCGGTGTGCCAGGGGGTCCGTCGCGTCCGTTCGGCTCGGGACGGGTCTCCGGCCCGGACACTGCGCGGCGTGGCTCCCCGTCCGGTCGACCCGGCGCGAGCAGCCCTCGACGCGGCCACGACGTGCCCGGCGTCGCGCGCCGTCACGGGCTCGCTGACAGGGTGGGCGGCATGGCCGCTGCATCTCCCGTCGTCGTGGTGACCGGTGCGAACGGGCTGGTGGGCACCGCGGTGTGCCGGGCGCTGGTCGAGCGGTCGGCGCAGGTGCGCGCCGTGGTCCGCCGTGCCGGCAGCGCGCCCGCGCTCGACGGGGTCACCGAGCACGTCGGCGACCCCGCCGACGAGTCCCTCGCCCGCGCGGTGACCCGGGGGGCCGACGCGGTCGTCACGACGGTCCACCCGATGGGCTCGCCGCGGGAGGTCCAGCACCGGGTGGGCGTCGAGGGCACGTCGGTCCTCGCCCGCGCGGCCCGCGACGCCGGCGTCGCCCGGCTGGTGCACGTGTCCACGGCCGGGGTCTACGACCGCTCGGCCGGCGTCGGGGACGTCGCCGAGGACGGTCGCCTCCTGCCCGAGGGCAGTGGCGACTACCCCGACACCAAGAACGCCGCCGACGCCGCGCTGGCACAGGTCGGTGGGCTCACGACCGTGCTGGTCCGCCCGCCGGCGATCCTGGGCGCCGGCGACACCTCGGTCTGGAACACGCTGCGACCGCAGGCGATCCGGGACGGCGACCGCCGGGCCAACCCGGCGCAGACCTGGCCCTGGGTGCACGTCGAGGACCTGGCGGCCTTCGTCGCGGACGTCGCCACGGGTGCCGTCGCGACGTCCGACGACCCGGAGCGGGGCCCCGTGCCCGGCGGCACGACCCCGGTCATCGTCGCCGGCGAGCCCGCGACGTGGCGGGACTACCTCGGCACGGTCACCGGCGCGCTGGGCGTCACCCCCGAGTGGACCGACGAGCCGGTGTGGACCGGGCAGCTGCGCACCGACCGCGCGCGCCGGTGGGGCTGGGTGCCCCGGGTCGGTCTCGCACAGGCCCTGGACGAGCTGCGGTGGGGTCTGACGCCGCAGGCGTGACGGACACCCGGCGACCGGGACCGTCAGCGCGGGGCCACCCGGAAGACCGGCCAGCCGATCTCGGTCCGCCAGGCCGACGGGTCGGGGGTGTCGCGCGGGCCGGCCAGGTAGGTCTCCCGCACCGGTCCGGCCACCGCGAGCGCGTTGGCCACCACCCAGGTCCCCAGCTCGCCGTAGGTGACGTCGATGTCGTCGTGCTCGCCGACGTGGGTGGCGACGGCCAGCTCGACGGCCGGCAGGGTCACCGGGTGCACGCGGCCGCTGCGCGGTGGCCGCGCCGTCGGCCGGTACACGAGCACGTGCCCGCGGCCGGTCTCGAACAGCGCGTTGTCGTACAGCCCTCCGGGGGCGCCGCTCGGCTCGCCGACCACGGCGTCCAGCTCGGCCATGGCGCCGGCGTACCAGCCGAGGATCTGGTCGTGCGCCACGTCGTCCTCGACCGCGGCCACGGTCGAGGCGGGCACCGCGCGCACCTCCACGTGGAGCGGGGCCGGCTCCGGTCGCAGCAGCCGGCGCAGCGACGCCACCGCGGCCCGGGTGCGGTCCAGTTCGGTCTCGAGCCGCTGCAGGTGGTCGGAGACCAGGGCGGCGCGGGTGACCGGGTCGGGGGAGCGCAGGATGCGCTGCACGTCGGACAGGGGGACGTCCAGCTCGCGCAGCCGGTGGATGACCTGGGCGGTCGGGATCTGGTCCGCGCTGTAGGAGCGGTAGCCGGTCGCCTCGTCCACGGTCGCCGGCTCGAGCAGGCCCGCGTCGTGGTAGCGGCGCAGGGTGCGCACGCTGAGGTGGGTCAGCCGGGAGAACTCGCCGATCGCCAGCACCGGAGCACTCTGCACCCTCTCGCCGGGGGAGGGTCCACCCCTTGACCCTCCCGCCCCGGGAGGCCACACCGTCGGGGCATGACCACACCGACCAGCATCCGGCCGGACCAGCTCCCGGCTCCGATCCGCGAGTACCTGGCCGCGCACGCGGCCCGCGACGCGGACGCCGCACTGCGCGCCTTCACGCCCACCGCCGTGGTCGTCGACGACGGCACGACCTACCGGGGGACCGACGAGGTCCGGCGCTTCCTGTCCCGGGCCGGAGCCCGGTTCAGCTACACCACCGAGCTCGTCGGTGCCCAGCGCGTCGACGCCACGCACTGGGTTGCCACCAACCGGCTGGAGGGCGACTTCCCCGGCGGCGTCGTCGAGCTCGGCTACCGCTTCGCGATGGACGGCGGGCTCATCGCTGAGCTCGTCATCGCCCCGTGACCCGCTCGTTCCCCACGGACCGGGAGGGAGGACCGATGACCAGCGGCACGCCCGAGGCCCGCACCGGCGCTCCGCCGACGGTGGTGCTCGTGCACGGGGCCTTCGCCGACTCGTCGAGCTGGAACGGCGTGATCGCCGAGCTCCGGCGGGACGGACACCCGGTGATCGGGGTCGCCAACCCGCTCCGCTCGCTGGCCGGCGACGCCGAGTTCCTGCGCGACGTCCTGGACGGCGTGGACGGGCCGATCGTCCTCGCCGGCCACTCCTACGGCGGCAGCGTGATGAGCGAGGCGGCCGAGGGGCACCCGCGGGTGAGGGCGCTGGTGTACGTCGCCAGCTTCCTGCTGGAGGCGGGGGAGAGCACCGGTGAGCTGGCCGGCAGGTACCCGGGCAACGAGCTGGGCCCGGCGCTGCGCCCGGTGCCCGTCCGTGGTCCGGGCGGGCGGCCACGCGACGACTTCTACATCGAGCAGGACCGGTTCCGGGAGGTCTTCGCCGCGGACCTGCCGGCGGACGTCGCCGAGCTGATGGCCGTCACGCAGCGGCCGATCACCGCCGACGCACTGGCGGACGAGGCGACCACGGCGGCCTGGAGGACCATCCCGTCCTGGACCCTCGTCACGCGTCAGGACCTGGCCGTCCCGGCGCAGGCCCAGCGGTTCATGGCCGAGCGGGCGTCGTCGCACACCGTGGAGGTGGACGCCTCCCACGCCGTGACCGTCTCCCGGCCCGACGTCGTCGCGCGGCTGGTCGACGAGGCCGCCCGCGCCACCGCCGCCTGATCCCGGTGGACGCGCGTTCGGGTGCGGGCACGGAACGGGTGGACGTCAGCGGCGGGCCGGCTGCGGCGCGCGGTAGCGGGCCAGGAAGTCGCGGAACCCGTCGACCAGGAAGGCGCGCGCCCTCCGGCTGACCGGAGCGGAGCCCGCGACGAGGTCGAAGCCGTGGAAGGCGCCCGGGTAGACCTCGAGGCCGACCGGCACGCCGGCGTCGCGCAGGCGCCGGCACCAGTCGACGACCTCGTCGTGGAAGGGCTCGATGTCCCCGACGAAGGTCAGCGTCGGAGGCAGGCCGGCGAGGTCGGTGGCCCGTGCCGGGGCCGCGTGGGCCGGCACGTCGCCGCCGCGCAGCTCGCCGAGGTAGAGGTCCCAGGCGGCGGTGTTGGTCGTGGTGTTCCACACCGGGGTGGAGTTGTCGCGCGAGGAGGCGGTGGGGCGGTCGTCGAGCATCGGGTACAGCGGCATCTGGAAGGCGACGGCGACCTCGCCCCGGTCGCGGGCCGCCAGGGTGACCGCCGCGGTCAGCCCGCCGCCGGCGCTCTCGCCGCCGACGACCAGCTGGTCGTCGGCGACGCCCAGGTCGCCGGCGTGGTCGCGCAGCCACAGCAGGGCGTCGTAGCAGTCGTCCAGCGCCGCGGGGTAGGGCGCGTCGACCGACAGGCGGTAGTCGGGCAGGACGACGACGGCGTTGCCGGCGGTGACCAGGCGCCTGGCCGTGGCGAGGCTCTGCTCCGGTGTGCCGATGGCGTAGCCGCCGCCGTGGATCCACAGCACCCCGGGCACCTGCCGACGGGGGACGGCCGGGCGGACGACCACCAGGCGCAGCGGGGAGCCGTCGCGGCGGGGGGGGGGGGGGGGGGGGGGGGGGGGGGGGGGGGGGGGGGGGGGGGGGGGGGGGGGGGGGGGGGGGGGGGGGGGGGGGGGGGGGGGGGGGGGGGGGGGGGGGGGGGGGGGTTGGGGGGGTG
>NZ_JBJGYX010000026.1:0-63500 GCF_054050195.1 Geodermatophilus sp. SYSU D00710 | reverse complement strand
GCCGCGGCGCGAGATGGGCATCGGCACGGTGTTCAACTTCCTCGGCCCGCTGACCAACCCCGCCCGGCCGGTGGCCGCGGCGAGCGGCTGCGCCGACGTCCCGCTTGCGCCGGTGGTGGCCGCGGTGGTGGGGCACGGAGACCGCCGCGGCGCAGTGGCCCCGGGGGGACGGGGCCACTGCGCCGTGGGTGGAGCCGGGATCACTCGCCGGCGCTCTCCAGCTCGCCGCCGATCTCGGTGAACAGCGCCGAGAGCTGGTCCTCGAGGAGCATGACGGCGGCGATGATGGCGATCGCGATCAGGCCGACCATCAGGCCGTACTCGACGGCGGTGGCGCCCTTCTCCTCGCGGCGGACGCGGTCCTGCGCGAAGGAGAGCAGGGTGGCGAGGGTGGCGAACGGGTTCTGCACGGGGACTCCCTGGAGGGACGGTGCCGTCCGGCCGGGGTCGGTCGACCCGGCGTCGCGGCGGACACCAGGGGTGTCGGGCCGCAGAAACGCCGGCTTGAGCACCTTCCACCGGATCGGGCGACGCCGGTCCTCCTGACGGGGCAGCCGGACGGGCCGATGTCACGGGCCGTGACCGGTCGCGGCCTCCTCAGTGCAGCGGCGCAGGGGTGCTCAGGACAGCAGCGCTGGAGCCCCGGCCACGAGCGCGGCCCCGACGAGCAGGGCGGGGCCGAAGGGCAGCTCGGCGCGCAGGCCGATGCGACGGGCCGCCAGCAGCCCGAGGGCCAGCACCGCCTGGACGAGGAACCCGGCGAAGAGGCCGACGACCACGTGCGGCCAGCCCAGCCACCCGAGGTACAGCCCGAGGACGGCGCCCAGCTTGACGTCTCCCATCCCCATGCCGGCCGGCGAGACGAGCGCCATGGCCAGCAGGACGCCGAACACCGCGGCGGAGGCCAGCAGCGCCCGCAGCAGCGCCGGCCACTCCCCCTCGAGCGCGGCGGCACCGGTGAGCAGGACCGCGCCGGTGACCAGCGTCGGCAGGACCACCCGGTTGGGCAGCAGCCGCTCGCGCAGGTCGATGACGCCGAGCAGCACCCCGCTGGCGCCCAGCCAGAGCCAGGCCGCCAGCTCCGCCGTCGGCCCGAAGCGCAGCGCGGCGAGCACGAACAGCGCCGCCGTCCCCAGCTCCAGCAGGCCCCGGGGAGCCGCTCCCCCGCGCCCGCCGAGGACCGCTCCGACGGTCGCCGGCCGCGGCCAGGGGAAACGGGCAGCCGCACGGTCGACCAGGTGACCGGTCGCCGCGCCGGCGAGCGCCACGGCGACCAGCACGGCGACCTCCACGGTGGCGGTCACCGGGCGGGCCGGGAGCGGGCAGCGGGCACGGCCAGGACGGTGACACAGCCGCGGCGGCGTCCCCGTCCCCGGTCCGCGGCGGCGTGTCCCGCGTCGTCCCGTGCGTCACGCGGGACGCAACCGTCGCGGTGCCCGGCCCCGATCGTCGTCCCCCTGCGGCAGGCTGCGCCCGTGCCCTTCGACGCGACGCTCGTGCGCTGGCCCGGTGCGGCGAGCTGGGTCTTCGCCCCGGTGCCGCCCGAGCACGCCCCCGACCGCGCCGGCGCGTTCGGCCGCGTCCCGGTGACCGCCACGGTCGACGGGCGGACCTGGTCGACCAGCGTGTGGCGCGACCGGGAGGCCGGCTGGCTGCTGCCCGTCCCGGCGCGGGTGCGCCGCGGCAAGGACGACGGCGACGTGGTCACCGTCGTCGTCGAGGTGGATCCCACCCGCCTCTGACAGCGCTGTGCCGGCTCAGCGGCCGTACCGGACGACGAGCAGGCCGTCGTCGGACTCGGTCAACCGCCCGCCGGCGGCGGCCATGGCCTCGGCGACCCGGGCCAGCCGCTCGTAGGCCGCGGCGGCGTCGGCCAGCGTGGCCGCCCGGTCGGCCGCGTGCCGGAAGGTCAGCGCCTCGACGGTGCGGACCAGTGCGCCGTCGACCACCGCGTGCACCCGCAGGGCGCCACACTCGGCCACGAGGTCGAGCCCGGGGCCGACCCGGGCGGGCACCAGGGCCCACCGCCGCAGTCCGGCCCGGTCCGCGGGCACCTGGTGTCCCAGCTCCGCGAGCACCTCCGTCCCGACGGCGGGACCGGTCACCTGGTGCGGTCCCCCACCGGTCCAGGACAGCACCGGCGTGCGCGGGACCGCCGCGAGGTCGAGCACCTCGTCCCCGGGCACCGGCGGCTCGTCGACGAGGCGGACCCGCCGGCCCGTCAGCGGCGGGGCCTCCCCGGTCGCGGGCGGGACGGCGAAGGGACCCCGGGCCCGTTCGCGG
Organism: Geodermatophilus sp. SYSU D00710; assembly: GCF_054050195.1. NCBI lineage: Bacteria > Bacillati > Actinomycetota > Actinomycetes > Geodermatophilales > Geodermatophilaceae > Geodermatophilus > Geodermatophilus sp. SYSU D00710. The sequence continues at coordinate 61,217 of NZ_JBJGYX010000026.1, read as the reverse complement.
CGCGACGGCCGGGTGGCGAGCAGGTGGCCGTCGCGCAGCGGCTGCACCGGGGTCCAGCCGGCGGCGTGGGCGGCGCGCAGCTCGGCGGCCAGCGCGGCCAGCCGCGTGACCACGTCGGCCAGCGAGGCGACGTCGTCGAGCTGCCAGCGGTGCACGGTCTCGTGCCGGGAGCCCGGCCAGGGCGAGGGCGGGCGGGTGGTGGGAGCGGGCATGGCGTCCTCGCGCGAGGCGCCTCGCGGGCCCCGCGGGGTGCCGGCAACGGGCTGCCGGGCCGGCGTGGGGTCCCGCGGCGCGCGTCGCGGGTCGGGGCCGGCGGGTGTCCCCGGACGGGGGCCGGCGCCGACCGCACCGATCATGGCACGCCCGGCTCAGTCGTCCAGCGCGTAGCTGGCCTCGACGACGGCCGACACCGTCACGTCCCGCGGGTCGAGCTGCAGGCCCGGCCCGGCCTCCGCGGAGCCCCGCGCCATGACGGCCATCGCCTCGGGGACCGCGGCCGACGACAGCCCGGCGTCGGCCAGCTCGAGCAGCGGGCCGAGTCCCCGGCCGACGGCGTCGGCGAGGTCGGTGGCGGCCTCCCGGGCGGCGTCGACGGCGGCGCGGCGGACCGCCCGGCGGGCCACGGCCGGGTCGTCGAGCTCCCACCCGACGCCGCCGATGCCCGCACCGGCGGCCGCGACGACCTCGGCCAGCGCCTCCGCCGCGGCGGCGTCGGCGTGTACCGAGCCGGCCACGGTCGCCTCCCACCCGGCCGGCTGGTGCCGGCCGGCGCCGGGGTCCCAGGCGAACCGCTCGTGCACCGCCACCCGGGACAGCACCACCCGGCGCACCCCGTCGGCGGCCGCGAGGGCCTCGCGCAGCCGGGCGGCCACCCGCGACGCCTCGTCGAGCGCCGTCTGACGGCTGTCCGGGGACACCGCGCTCGCCGACACCGCGAGGACCGCGACGTCGGGCGGGTGGTCGGCGGTGGCCTCACCGCGCACGCGGACGAGGGCGCGCGGGGCGCTCACCCGCGAGGTCCGGCCCCCACCGGAGCCGCCAGCGCCGCCTCGTAGCAGCCGTGCAGCAGGTCGAGCCGCTCCAGCAGCCGGGCGACCCACGCCGCCGACGTGCTCACCGGTGCCGGCTCGTGCATGAGCGACCAGAACAGCCGGTCCACGGCCCCGGCGCCCGCCCACCGCCGCTCCTCGGGCGACAGCGGGGCGCCGACGTCGGCCGCGACCCGCCGGGCGACGTCGCGCCGCAGCCGCCCGGCATCGACGGAGACGAGGCCGATGGCGCGGCCCAGCAGGGGCAGCAGGCGCGGCCGGTCGGCGGCGGAGAGCACGTCGTTGGCGTGGCGCAGGACCGCGGCCAGCTCGCCGTCGACGCACCGCGGCGCGTCGCTGAACGGCTCGCCGGCCAGCAGCGAGGTGTACTCGAGGAAGCAGGCGCCGCGCTCGGGGCTGCGGTGCCTGCCCCGGCTGAGCACCGGCAGCGAGTCCGGGATCCGATGCATGGTCAGCGCCCCTTCCGCCGGTGTCCGGCCGCCCGAGCGTAGGTCCCGGAGGACGCCGCGAACAGCCGCCGTGGACCCGCCGGTGGCCGGAGGACGGCCGAGTAGCGGATCGAGAACGTCCCCGGCCGACCGGCGACGGCACTTGTGAGGCAAGCCTTCCCTCACCTATGACTAGCCGGTGCCCCTCCCTACCCGCACCGCCGGCTGCGCCGCCGGCCTCCTGGTCCTCGCCGCGTGCAGCTCCGAGCCCGACGCCTCCGCCTCCGCGCCCGCCGCGAGCGGGTCGGCGACCGAGGACCAGGTCGTGCTCGCCCTCGACGACTTCGCCGCGATGCACGCACTCACCCTCGGCGTGGAACCCGACCTCGTGCTGGAGGTCTTCGAGTACGAGTCGACGTCGGCGGTGTTCGACGACGTCGGCCTCGACACCCGGCCCTACGGGTCCGAGCTCGACCTCGAGGCGGTGGCCGCCGCCTCCCCGGACGTGGTCATCGGCGTCTCCATCCCGACGACGGCCTCGGTCGAGTCGCAGCTCGACGCCATCGCCCCCACCACGGTGGTCGACTACACCGCCGGCTGGGACGAGCAGCTGTCCACCGTCGCCGAGGCACTGGGCCGCGAGGACGAGGCCGCGCAGATCCGGGAGGGACTGCAGGAGGCCACGGCCGACCTCGCCGCCGACCTCGACGCGGCCGGGCTGGCGGGCTCGGTGACCTCCGTCGTCGGCGACAACGGCGGCTTCTTCTCCCCGCCCGCCGCGACCGCCGTCGGCTCGGTGCTGACCGGGGTGGGCCTGGCCCGCCCGCCCGCGCAGGAGCAGCCGGGCGACCCGGCCAGCCCGTTCGTCACCTTCACCGCCGAGACCCTGCCCGACCACGACGGCGACGCGCTCTTCCTCCTCTCCGGCGGCCCGTACCTCACCGACGGCCTCACCGGGTCGCCGCTGTGGCCGGGGCTGCGGGCGGTGCAGGCCGGCGCGGTGCACGAGGTCAGCGGCGAGACCTGGCTGTCGGCGTCGGCCTTCTCCGTGGACTGGGTGCTGGACGACCTGCGCGCCGCGCTGCTCGGCGAGGGTGAGCCGGCCACGACCGACCAGGCGCCGGCGCGCTTCGCGGAGTTCACCGGTGCCTGAGCCGGACGCGTCGTCGGCCGTGTGGGACGGCGCCGTGCTGCACGTCGCCCTCGTCGGGCGGCTGACGGCGGCCGACGTCGACCTGGTCGCGGGCGCGCTGCGCCCCGCCCGCGGACGCGTCGGCGTGGTGCTCGACCGGCGGCGGCTCGGCGCCCCCACCGCGGAGGGCCGCGCAGCGCTGGAGCGCTGGGCCGCGGAGGAGCTGCCCGCGCACGTCCCGGCGATCGCCGCATGGGCCGACGTGTTCGACGAGCGCCGCTACCACTCGCTCACCCGCGACGGGCAGGACGAGGGCCACGGGCCCGGGTACCCCCAGCGGACCTTCGCCGACCACGACGCCGCGCTCGCCTGGGTGCGCGCCGCCCTCGACGCCGCGAGCGGTCAGGTGCCGCAGAAGGTGACGTACGGGCCGCCGGGGCCGGGCTCGGCGTAGCGCTCCAGACCGGGGCGCTCCTCGAACGGGCGGCTGACCACCTCGACCAGCCGCTCGACCGGGCCGAGGTCACCGGCGGTCGCGGCGTCCAGCGCCTCCTCGACGAGGTGGTTGCGCGGGACGTAGACGGGGTTGACCCGGTCCATCGCGTCGGCGTCGGGTCCCACCGCCCGCCACCGCTCGAGCCACGCGTCGACCGCGGCGAGGTCGAGCACCAGGCCGCGCGCCGGCTCGGCGTCGCCGCGGGCGGCCGCGGACAGCCGCCGCGCGAAGCCGGTCAGGTCGACGCGGTGCGTCTGCAGCAGGTCGAGCAGGTCGTCGACCAGCGCGGTGGCGACGGCGTCGTCGAGCCCCTCGGGCAGGCCCAGCTTGGCCCGCCAGCCGGCGGCGAGGGCGGCGTCGTAGGCGGGGCGGAACCGGTGCAGCGCCTCGACGGCGAGCGCGACGGCCTGCTCCTGGTCGTCGGCGAACAGCGGCAGCATCGCCTCGGCCAGCCGGGCGAGGTCCCACTCGGCCGCGAGCGGCTGGTTGCCGAAGCGGTAGCGCCCGCCCTGGTCGACGGAGCTGTACCAGGCGTTCGGGTCGTAGCCCTCCATGAACGCGCACGGCCCGAAGTCGATCGTCTCGCCGGAGATCGTCATGTTGTCGGTGTTCATGACGCCGTGCACGAACCCCACGAGCATCCACCGCGCCACCAGGGAGGCCTGCGCCGCGACGACGGCCTCGAACAGCGCGAGGTACCGGTTGCCGGCGTCGGCGCAGGCGGGGTGGTGCCGGCTGATCGCCACGTCGGCCAGGCGGTGGAGCAGGCCGTCGTCGCCGGTGGCCCGCGCGTACTGGAAGCTGCCCACCCGCAGGTGGCTGGCGGCCACCCGGGCCAGGACGGCGCCGGGCAGCAGCGTCTCCCGGCGGACCGGCCGCCCGGTGGCGACGACGGCGAGCGAGCGGGTGGTCGGGATGCCGAGGGCGTGCATCGCCCGGCTGACGACGTACTCGCGCAGCATCGGCCCGACGGCGGCCAGCCCGTCGCCGCCGCGGGAGAACGGCGTGCGCCCCGAGCCCTTGAGGTGCAGGTCGTGCAGTCGGCCCCCGGTGTCGACGAGCTCGCCGAGGAGCAGCGCCCGCCCGTCCCCCAGGCGCGGGTTGTAGTAGCCGAACTGGTGGCCGGCGTAGGCCTGCGCCACCGGGTGCGCACCCTCGGGGACGGCGGTGCCGGTGAGCAGGCCGATCCCCTCGGGACCGCGCAGCGCGGCGGGGTCGAGACCGAGCTCGGCGGCGAGGTCCTCGTCGAGCACCAGCAGCCGCGGGTCGGGCACCTCCGCCGCCTGCCAGGCGACCGCCATCTCCGGCAGCTCGCGGGCGAACCGGTCGTGCAGGGCGACGGTCAGGGCGGGGGCGACGCTCATCCTCGCCAATGTACGAGCGTCCGTGGGCGGCCGCGTCAGCCGCGGAGCAGACCCGTGAGGCGGTCCTGGGCCTGGCCGACCAGGGAGCGCACGAGCCGCGTGGCGCGCGGGCGGGCGGGCAGCCGCGACTCGACGGCGGCCAGCCGGGTCTCGAGGGCCACGACGTCGGCCACGACGTCGTCCTCCCGCGGGGGCTCCGCCGGCCGGGCCGCCAGCCGGGCCAGCCCGTCCGACAGCGCGGCCACCAGGCCGGAGACCTCCTCCGGCCGCAGCTTGACGGTGCCGACGCAGAGGTCGTCGCGCCAGACGCTCAGGTTGAGCAGGCCCTGCTCCGGGTGGGTGGAGACGCGCAGGGCGCGGCTGCGGTCCCGCGCGTCCCAGACCCACCGACCCGGCTTCGGCAGTGCGATCACCGTCATCCCGCCATGATCGGCGGGATCGGCCCGCGCGGCCAGCAGGACCACCGCGCCGGTCCCGTCACTGGGCGCCGGCCACCTCCGGCCGCGGACCCGTGGCGTGCGCCAGCGCCCAGTCGAGGACCTCGTCGGCGATCCGCTCCCACCCCTCCTGGGCCGGCAGCAGGTGGGCGTAGCCCGGGTAGTCGCGCACCTCGGTCACCGTGCCACCGCGGTAGTGCCGGGCGTTCGAGCGCTGGATGGCCGGCGGCATGATGTGGTCCTCCCCGCCGGAGCCGAACAGCAGCGGCGGCCGGGCCGGGTTGGCGTAGTCGACGTGCGCGTCCTGCGGGCCGGGCATGAGGTTGGCGAGCACGGAGTTCCACAGGATCCGGCCGGACGCCGGGACGTGGTAGCGCCGGTAGAGCGCCCGCGACTCCTCCTCGGAGAAGGTGTTCGTGAACGCGTAGTGCCACTGCTCCTCGGTGAGCCCGACGGCGCGGTGCCGGTTGGCCGGGTTCTTGAAGACCGTCCAGGTGGAGCGCAGCTGCGACAGCGGCAGCAGCTTCACCCCCTCGGTCGGCGCCGAGTTCAGCGCCACCCCCACGGCACCCAGACCGCGGTCGAGCAGCAGCTGGGTGAGCGTGCCGCCGGCGGAGTGGCCGATCAGGACCGGCGGCCGCTCCACCCCGCGGACGACGGCGGCCAGGTGCTCGACGATCGCCGGCAGGGTGAGCTCGGCGATCGGCGTCGGGTCGGCGTTGAGCGCCTCCACCTCGACCTCGAACCCGGGGTAGCCGGGGGTGAGGACGCGGAACCCGCGCTGCTCGTAGTGGCTCTTCCAGTTCTCCCAGCTGCGCGGGGTCACCCAGAAGCCGTGGATCAGGACGATGGTGTCCGGTGCGGTCGGCGTGGTCACGGTCGCTCCCTCGGGATGGTGGCCGGTCAGCGGGGAGCCTGGCAGCGGGCCCGGCCGGTGACGGGTCCCTACGTGCACGACTCCGGTCCCTGCCCGCATCCCCGGGCGGGTTCCGATCACCGCGGGCCTCTGCCAGGCTCGGCGGCGTCCACGGGGGACGTCAGCTGCGCGACGCCCAGGGACGGCGATGCTGCTCTCCGAGACCATCCCGCTGCCCCGCGCCGGGCACCGCGGGGAGCCCGCGGCGGTGCCGGGGAGGCTGCAGGCGTTCCGCTTCGGGACGACGGTGCTGCTGACCACTGGCGCGACCCGCCCGGGCCCGGTCCGCGGCCGGCCGCGCGAGGCCCGGGACGGCACCTCCCTGGTCGCCCTGGTCTTCCCGCACCGCGGCCCGGACGGGTCCGGCCGGCCCGGGCACGGGCCGCCGGACGAGGGCGGTGACCTGGAGCTGGTCGACCCGACCGCGCCCGCCGGGTCCGCCCGGGTCACCGGCGGGCGGTCCGGCGCGCTGCTGGTCCCCCTCGACCGGCTCGGCCTGCCCCTCGACGTCGTCCGCCGCGCGGCCCCCCGGCTGCGCACCAGCGCACTGCACGGGCTGGTGCGTGCGCACCTGCAGCGGCTCGCCGACGATGCGGCCGGGCTGTCGGCCGACCCCGGCGCGGCGGCCCTCGGCGGCGCGACCGTCGAGCTGGTGCGCGCGCTCGTCCTGTCCGCCGCCGGCGACGACCGGCCCGACCCCCCGGCGCCGGAGGACCCCCTGGTGCGCCGGGTCCGGGCGCACGTCGCCCGGCACTCGACCGACCCCGGCCTCACGCCGGACGCCGTCGCCCGAGCGCACGGGGTCTCGGTCCGCCACCTGTACAAGGCCCTCGCCGCGGCCGGGGTCAGCCTCGAGCAGGACGTGATCGCCCAGCGGCTGGAGGCCGCGCGGACCCGGCTGGCCTCCCCCGCCGGGCGGCAGCGGTCGATCGCCGCCACCGCACGGGCCTGCGGCTTCGCCGACCCCAGCCACTTCGCCCGGCGCTTTCGCCGCGCCTACGGCACCAGCCCGCGGGAGTGGCAGCGGACCGCCGTTGCCCGCTGACCGGTCCCCGCCACGTGGTCAGCGGTCGCGCCGGTAGCCGAAGAAGCCGCGCTGCTTGATGACCTCGCAGACCTCCGGCGGGACCATCGACTCCCAGCCCTCGTCGTCGGTGGGGATCCGCTTGAGCACGTCCCGGCTGAGGATCGGCAGGTACTCGGGCTTGTACCGGTCCAGGTGCACGAAGCTGCCCCGCTGCGCCAGGTAGTCGTAGAGCGGCTGCAGTTGCCCGCCGATCGAGACGGTCTCGACCGTGGTGACCTCGCCGTCGCGGAGCATCGGGTAGACGAACAGCCGGAGCTCGTTCTTGAACAGGCGGCCGAAGCTCTCCAGGATGCCGCCCGGCAGGTCGGCGTGGCTGGCCTCGTCGAAGAGGTCCAGCAGGCTCGGCAGGCCCATGACCATGCCGATCCGGCCGTCGGTGCGCCAGGCGAGGTAGGCGGCGAGCCGGTGGTAGGCCACGTAGTCGGAGATGAGCACCGTCATCCCGCAGGCGGCCAGCAGGTCGGCGCGGGCGAGGAAGTCACGGCGGTCGACGACGTCCCCACCGGCGCGCAGGTTGGCCATCGTCAGCTCGGTCAGCAGCAGGACGTCGCGTCCGGCGACCGCGGGGTCGGCCTCGAACTCGGCCCGGGCCGCCTCCAGCATGTCGATGTTGACCACCGTGGGCGGGCGGAAGCTGCCCCGCTCGACCAGGATCGCCTTCTTGCGCAGCACCTCGCTGGGCTGCAGCACCCGCCGGTCGGGGCCGAACATCGCCGCCCCGCTGAGCCCGACCTGCACGAGCTTGAGCGCCATGACCCGGTTGTCGACCGTCCGGAACTCGATCCCGGACAGCTCGATCATGTCGATCTCGATCCGGCCGGTGGTGAGCTGGTCGAGGAGGCTCTCCACCAGGCGCTCGGGCTCGTGGTGGTGGAAGAACGCCGCGTGCAGCAGGTTCACGCCCACCACGCCCAGCGCCTCCTGCTGCTGGGGCGCCTCGTCGTCGAGCATCCGCACGTGGACGACGACCTGGCTGGGCTCGTCGCGGGGGTGGGACTGGAACTTGACGCCCATCCAGCCGTGGCACTCGTTCCCGCCCCGGTAGCTGCGCGCCACGACCGTGTCGGCGAAGGCGAAGAAGGCGGTGTCGTCGCCGCGCTGGTCGCCCAGGCGGTCGAGGTTGAGCTGGTACTCGTGGTCGAGCATCGCCTGCAGGCGGCCCTTGGAGACGTAGCGCTCGCTCTTGCCGTAGACGGCGTCGCTGACCGCCATGTCGTACGCCGACATGGTCTTGGCCACGGTGCCGGCCGCGCCGCCGGCCCGGAAGAACCACCGGGCGACCTCCTGGCCGGCGCCGATCTCCGCGATCGTGCCGTACCAGCGGGGGTCGAGGTTGATCTGCAGTGCCTTCTGCAGGGTGTCGACGCCGGCGTCCATCGCGGGCTCCCGTCCTCACCAGGGTGGCGGCGAGCGTAGTCCCCGGCGCACCGCCGGGCACCCGGACCGGACGGCGGACGCGAGGCCCTCGCCCTGCGGGAGCGCCGGCGGGCGAGGAGTCTCGTCGGGGACCCGCACCGTGCCCCGCCGGGGCCCCGGGAGACGAGGAAACCCATGAGCACTCCGACCAGGAAATCGGTCTGGCGGCGGATGCCGATCGACCAGATGGAGGAGATCGAGAAGGAGACCGGCGGCGGGACGCTCGCCAAGAGCCTGGGGCTCTGGCAGCTGACCGCGATCGGCGTCGGCGGCATCATCGGCGTCGGGATCTTCTCCCTCGCCGGGCTGGTGGCCGCCGGCGACGCGGACAACGAGGCCGTCGGCCCGGCCGTCCTCATCGCCTTCCTCATCGCCGGCCTCGCCTCCGCGGCAGCAGCGCTGTCCTACGCCGAGTTCGCCGGCATGATCCCGCGGGCCGGATCCGCCTACACCTACGGCTACGTGGCCCTCGGCGAGGTCATCGGGTGGTTCATCGGCTGGGACCTGCTGCTGGAGTACATCGCCATCGTCGCGGTGGTGGCGATCGGCATCTCCGGCTACCTCGGGGAGCTGCTGGACAACCTCGGGCTCACCCTGCCGACGTCGCTCACCGCCTCGGCCGAGGAGGGCGGCGTCGTCAACGTCCCCGCCGTCCTGATCTGCCTGCTGGTCACGTTCATCCTCAGCCGCGGGACGAAGACCTTCGGCCGGTTCGAGTTGATCGCCGTCGGGATCAAGATCCTGCTGATCCTCGGCATCATCGGGCTGGGGGTCTTCTACGTCCAGGCCGGGAACTACGACCCGTTCCTGCCGTCCGGCTTCGGCCCCGTGCTCACCGGCGCGGCCACCGTGTTCTTCGCGGTGTTCGGCTACGACGCCATGAGCACCGCGGCCGAGGAGGCCGAGGACGGCAAGAAGCACATGCCGAAGGCCATCATCCTGTCGCTGGTGATCGCGATGCTGCTCTACGTCGCCGCCACGCTGGTGCTCACCGGGATGCAGGACTACCGGGACATCGACCCGACCGCAGGCTTCGCCTCGGCCTTCGAGAGCGTGGGCCTGCCGGTGATCGCCAGCATCATCTCCGTCTTCGCCGTGCTGTCGATCCTGACCGTGATGCTGACGTTCCTGCTCGGCGTCACCCGCGTCTGGTTCTCCATGAGCCGTGACGGGCTGCTGCCCCCGTGGTTCGCGAAGGTGGACCGGACCGGCACGCCGCAGCGGGTGACGTGGATCGCCGGCGTCGGGTCGGCCGTGCTCGCCGGTGTCTTCCCCATCCGCGCCGTCGCCGACCTGACCAACATCGGCATCCTGTCGGCGTTCATCGTCGTCTGCGTCGCGGTCATCCTGTTCCGCTACACCCGTCCGGACGCGCCCCGCTCCTTCCGCCTGCCCCTGATGCCCGTGGTACCCGCCTTCGGGGTCCTGGCGTCGCTGTTCCTGATCTGGCAGCTGCCCTGGGAGACGTGGGTGCGCTTCGGCATCTGGCTGCTCATCGGCCTGGTCATCTACTTCGCCTACGGCCGCGGGCACTCGCTGCTGAACCCCGACAGCCCCCTCCACCACCGCTCCCCCCGGACACCGGCCGGCTGAGCGCGTCCGGACCGGGTCAGGGACGCAGCGCCTGGCTCTCCCGGTAGGACCGGTCGCGCACGGCCCGGAAGAGCGCGACCGGCTGCAGGTCGTCGGCGCCCAGGGTCGGCGCGAAGCGCAGGTGCTCGGCCCGGTCGCCGGACACCGCCGGTCCCGGGGTGAGGTGCCCCCACCGTGCCCAGCCGCCGGTGAGCGTCGCGGCGAGGAGCTCCCACCCGGTGCCGGTCCCGTCGTCGCGCGCCCCGAGCAGGACCAGCCGGCCGCTGCCGGTGCGGTAGGGCAGCACGGAGGAGAACGTCCGGCCCATCGGTGCGGGCAGGAACAGGTGGCGCAGGCCGGGCGGACCGCCGGCGGTGTTGACCAGCACGTCGAGCGGGCCGCCGGCCCGGCCCAGCCCGTCGAAGCGGACGGCGAGGCCGACGACGTCGGGAAGCGGCTCGGGCAGCCCGGCCCCGCGCGAGCGGCGGACGACGACGTCGTGGCGGCCCGCCTCGTCGAGGAGCCGGGCGCCCCAGGCACCGCCGCCGTCGGCCTCGACGGTCGCGGTGAACGCCTCCCCGCGGGGGTGGAAGACCCGCGCACCGCGCAGCGCCGTCCCCAGGGCGAGCGCGGACGCGGTGGCGGCACGGGGCAGGGAGAGCAGGTCCATGCCGCCCGGCTACCCGGCCGGGTGTCCGGTGACCCCCTCCGGTGCCGCCGCGGCGTCGAGGTGGGCCAGGACCATCGGGACCAGCCAGTCCAGCCGGTCGAGCACGCCGCTGCCCGGCGGCATGAAGTGGGTGGTGCCCGGCAGGATCGCCAGGCGCGCCCGGGACAGCCCGGCGAGGTCGCCCATCGCGCCCCCGCCGAGCAGGTGGAAGAGCTCGACCGCGTGTTCGGCGCGGACGGCGTCGGCGTCCCCGGCGACGACCAGGGTCGGCGCGGTGACGTCCCGGACGGCCGGCCAGTCGAAGGGCGTCTCGTCCAGGGTCTTGAGCTTCTCCACCAGGACCGGGAAGTGCTCGGGGTCGGGTGCCACCGACTTGTAGGTGGCCTCCATCGGCGACCCGGCGAACCCCTCCGGCGTGATGGTCGGGATCCTCGCCAGCAGCTCCGGCTGCATCCCGGCGCTGGAGTGCGACGCCGAGACCACCACGAGCCTGCGGACCACCTCCGGGTGGCGGATGGCCACCTGCAGCGCGGCGGCACCGCCCATGCTGAAGCCCATCACGTCGGCGCGCGCGATGCCGAGGTGCGCCAGCAGGCCCGCGGCGTCGTCGGCCAGGCCCTCGTAGGTGATGGGCCGGTCGACGTCCGCCGTCCGGCCGTGGGCCTGCAGGTCGGGGACGACGACCTGCCGGGTGGCCGCCAGCGCCGACACCAGCGGCCCGAGGTCGCCGGTGGTCATGTACGCGCCGTACAGCAGGAGGAGCGGGGTCCCGGCCGCCTCCCGCTCGGGACCGTGGACCTCGACGTACACCTGCAGCCCGTTGACCGGCGCGTACCCGGTCCTCGGGCCACCGGTGGCCGGCTGGACGGTGTCGGTCACGTCGGTACCTCCTCGGTCCGGCGGCCCGGCCGGGGCGCCCGCGGGGAGCGGCGCGGGCGCCCGGCCGGGAACCGTCAGCGGTTGGGGCTGTACTTCTCGATGAACTGCGCGTAGCGCGTCGCGCCGACGCCCTCGGCCACGTCGTTCATCCGCAGCACGGTGAGGCCGAGGTACCCCCACCCGTCGAAGGCCTCGTTGATGTTGTCCCAGCCGCCGTCCCAGGTGACCCCGCCGGAGAGCGCGTTCTCGCCCTTGAGCTCGACGCCGGCGCGGAACCCGTAGTCGCCGATCCACTGCACCAGGGTCTGGGCCAGCGACCACGCACCCGCCTCGGTGGGCTGGTCGTCCATCTCCAGCGCGGTGAAGTGCATGACCACCTCACGCGGGCCGCCGTCGAACCGGTTGGCCAGCTCGACGATCCGCGCGTAGCCGTGCCCGGTCGCCCAGGAGTTCTCGTCGACGCTGGTCTGGATCAGACCGGTGGTCACCTCGGTCGCCCGCGGGATCACCGGGCTGGCCATCTGCCAGTGGATGCCCGGGACCTTGTAGCCGATGTCGGCCTCGGGGAACTCGTTGCCCAGCGTGCGGATGACCGTGGTCAGCACCCGCTCGCCGTGGTCGACGAGCGAGCCGTTGTACCAGTCGACGAAGTCACGGCCGTACTGCGTGTCCATGTACGCGTGGCTGGTGAAGAAGGCCTCGGCGTCGGCCGGCGGGGCGATCTCGTCCGCCGACCGCAGGGTGGTCCCCCAGGCGCGGTTGACCGCCCGCAGCGAGCCGTACTGCTGGACCATCGACTTCTGGAAGTCGCGGACGGCCAGCGGGGAGTACGACTGCAGCGCGCCCCGGGTCGGGTAGCCGGTGCCCCTGTCGTGCTGGTTGTAGGAGGGGTACCGCAGCTCGCCGGACGGGCCGAGCGAGACGTTGATCTCCACCACCTCGTCGGCGTAGAGGTCGCCGTAGCGCTGCTCGAACGCCCGGGTGAAGTCCCGGTACTCGTTCATCACGATCTGGTCGGCCCAGCCCTGCACGGTCTCGCGGCTGTAGTTGCCCTGCTCGCTCCGGTGCTGCAGGCCGTTCGGGCCGAGCTTGATCCCCCGGAAGCTGCGTCCCTCGTACTTCGGCCACAGCCAGGCGGGCAGCAGGCTGGTGTAGTCGTCGCCGACGTTCCCGCCGCACTGGTGGAAGGACAGGATCGGCGCGAGGTCGAGACCCTTCGAGGTGATCACCTCGAAGATGCGGTCGTAGTAGGCCCAGTCGAACTGGTTGTCGGCGGCACCCTCGACGTCACCCCACCAGACGTCGACGCTCACGGCGTCCACGCCGTAGGCGGCGACGGTCTCCAGGTCGGCCTCGAAGTCCGCCCACTCCGCGTCGGTCTCCACCTTCAGCGGTGCCATGACGTTGGCGGTGAACTCGGGGTTGTCCTTGGCGACCGGCCCGGGGGGCACCGGGCCGTCGGCGGGCGCGGCCTGGGCGGTACCGGCGCCGGCGAGGAACAGGCTCAGGGCGGCGATCGCGACTGTGGTTCGTCTCACGGCGCTGCATGCTGCCAGTCGGTCACGGTTCGGTCACAGGGGGGTTTCCGGCCGGAGTCGTCCGCCCGGCGTGTCCCGCCCGACGCGCCCGGCGGCCCGGCTCAGGAGCTCGTGAGGACGACGAGCTGCCGGGTCGCCCGGGTCATCGCGACGTAGCGGTCGACCGCACCCTCGATGCCCGTCCCGAACGCCGCCGGGTCGACGAGGACGACCAGGTCGAACTCCAGTCCCTTCGCCAGCTCCGGGGTCAGCGAGCGGACCCGGGAGGTGGCCCGGAACGTGGGGTCGCCGATGACGCAGGCGGTGCCCTCGGCGTGCCCGGCGAGCCAGGCCTCGAGCACCCGGTGCAGGTCCGCGACCGGTCCGGTGACGACGGGGACGCCGCTGCTGCGGACGGACGTCGGCACGTTGGCGTCCGGCAGCACGGCGCGGATGACCGGCTCGGCCTCGGCCATCACCTCCGCCGGCGTCCGGTAGTTGATGCCCAGCGAGGCGATCCGCACCGGGCCGAGCCCGACCCGCGCGAGCCGTTCCTCCCACGACTCCGGGAAGCCGTGCCGGGCCTGCGCGCGGTCGCCGACGACGGTCAGGCTGCGGGAGGGGCAGCGGCGCAGCAGCACCTGCCACTCGGCGTCGGTCAGCTCCTGCGCCTCGTCCACGACGACGTGCGCGAACGGGCCGGCGAGCAGGTCCGGGTCGGCGGTGGGCAGCGCGGCGTCGTCGACCAGGGCGTCGCGGAGGTCCTGGTGGCGCAGGCTCGTCATCAGCAGCAGCTCGGAGTCGTCGGCCGCGATCAGCTCGTCGATGACGCCGGCCATCCGCTCGTGCTCCGCGGCGACGACGGCGTCGTGCCGCCGCCGGCGCCGGGCCGCACCGGCGTCACCGAGTCGCCGGCGGGTGGCGTCCAGGAGCGGCAGGTCGGACAGCGTCCAGGCCCGCGCGTCGGCGCGCTGCAGCGCCCGGACGTCGTCGCGGCCGAGCCAGGGGGCGCACCGCCGCAGGTAGGCGGGCACCGACCACAGGTCCCCGACGACGTCGGCCGCCTCGAGCAGCGGCCACGCGCGGTCGAGGGCCGCCCGCAGGTCGGCGTCGCGCTGCAGCGTCCGGCGGAGGAGGTCGACCGGGACGTCGTCGTCCTCGTGCGCGTCCACCAGGATCGCGAGCAGCGCCTCCCAGACCTGCTCGCGCGCCTCGTTGTGCGGCGTGCCGGGCTCGGCCGCGTCGAACGCCTCGGCCCAGTCGTCGGGGTCCAGCCAGACCTCGGCCCACGGGGTCGAGACCGTCGTCCCGGTGGTGGGCGGCTCCTCGTGGAACCGGACGGCGGCCTCGATCGCCTCGGCCATTCGCGCGGACGACTTCAGGGCCGCCACGTGCGGGTCGGTCTCGACGACGGCGTCGGCGCCCTCGGGGACGAGGTCGCGCAGGGTGGTGGTCTGCACGCCTTCCTCGCCGAGACCGGGCAGGACATCGGCGACGTAGGCCAGGTAGGGCTGGTGCGGACCGACGAACAGCACCCGGCCGCGGCCGGGACCGAGCCGGGGGTCGGAGTAGAGGAGGTAGGCGGTGCGGTGCAGGGCGACGACGGTCTTGCCCGTCCCCGGGCCGCCGTCGACGACCAGGGCCCCGTGGGACCCGGCGCGGATGATCGCGTCCTGGTCGGCCTGGATGGTGCCGAGCACGTCGCGCATCCGGTCCGACCGGCTGCCGCCGAGGCTGGCGAGGAAGGCGGACTGGTCGTCGAGCGCGGCGTGGCCGACGAGCCCGTCGGGGGTGAACACCTCGTCCCAGTAGTCGGTGACCCGGCCGCGGGTCCAGCGGTAGCGGCGGCGGCTGGTCAGGCCCATCGGATCGGCGTGGGTGGCCCCGAAGAACGGCTCGGCCGCGGGGGAACGCCAGTCGACCAGCAGCCGTCGGCCGGCGCGGTCGGTGAGGCCGAGCCGGCCCACGTAGACGGGCTCGGGGTCGTCGGCCCGGACCATGCGGCCCAGGCACAGGTCGAGGCCGAAGCGGCGCAGCGTCCGCAGCCGGGCGGTGAGCCGGTGGACCTCCAGGTCGCGGTCCAGCGCCGCCTGGCCCTCCCGGTCGGGGGCCCGGCGCTCGGCGTCGAGGCGGGCGGACAGGTCGGCGACGGTCTGCTCGAGGCTGTCGGCGATGGCCGCGAGGTGCTGCTCGTCGGCCGCGACCAGCGCCGGGTCGGCCTTGGCGGCGAGGTGGTCGGGGAGGTCGAAGGCGCTGGTGGTCAGGGAGGGCACGTCGGCTCCGATCCGTGGTGCGGGACGCCGGTCCCGGCCCGGCCGCGCGCGCGGGCACGCGGCGCTGCGGAGGGGGTCGCTCGTCCCGTTTCCGCAGGTCCAGGCCTCGGCCGGGCGAGTGTGGGGCATCCCCCGGCCCTTGCCGCAAGCCCCCTGCTGTGCTATACGTTGGAAGTGGCGGGGGGTGGTCCCGCCGGCCCTCAGATCGCGGCGTAGACGGCGTCGATGTAGGCCTGCGCGCGCGGGGAGCCGACGATGCCCGGTGCCATCCGGTTCATCATGTAGCTCGTCGTCACCCGGCGGTCGAGGTCCATCACGATCATCGAGCCGCCCCAGCCACCCCAGAAGGCGACCCGGCCCCCCGGCAGGTAGGGCACGGCCGCGGACGGCGACAGCCCGAAGCCGATGCCCATGCGGAACGGCACGCCGAGGACCAGGTCGACGCCGTCGGCCTGGACCTCGAAGGCCAGGTCGACGGTCTCGTCCGACAGCAGCCGGACGCCTCCGGCCTCGCCGCCCAGCGACACGACCCGCATGACGTCGAGGACGCCGCGGGCGTTGCTGTGCCCGTTGAGCGCACCCAGGTCCGCGGCCCGCCACCCGGGCGTGTTGGCCTTGCTCGCGTCGGCCACCGGGCCGGTGAAGCAGCGGACGACCGGGCTGGCGGGGTCCATCGCCGCCAGGTCGAACGCCAGGGGCGGCGGGGGGACGACCGGCGCGATGCGGCCCTCGTCCTCCGGCGCAGCGCCGATCTGGAAGTCCGCCCCCAAGGGACCGGCCAGCTCCTCGGCCACGTACTGCTTCAGCGACCGGCCGTCGACGCGTCGCAGCACCTCGCCGAGCAGGTGGCCCTGGTTCTGTGCGTGGTAGCCGGACGCCGTCCCCGGCTCCCACCACGGCGCCTGGGCGGCGAGCCGCGCGACCGAGCTGTCCCAGTCGTACATGTCCTCCACGGTGAACGGCGGATCCCAGCCGGCCACGCCGGAGGTGTGCGACATCAGGTGTGCCACGCGGATGCCCGCCTTGCCGTTGGCCCCGAACTCCGGCCAGTACTCCGCGACGGGGGCGTGCACGTCGAGCCGACCCTGCTCGACCAGCGTCAGCACGGCGAGGGCGGTGATCGTCTTCGTCGTCGACCAGACGTTGACGATCGTGTCCTGCGTCCAGGGCGTCGTCCGCCCCTCGTCGCGCCAGCCGCCCCAGATGTCGACGACGGTCTCCCCGTCGACGTCGACGGCGATGGAGCCACCGAGCTCGTCGCCCTCGAGCTGCGCGGAGAACGCGTCGCGCACCCCGCGGAACCGGTCGTCGTACGTGCCGTGGACCTCGGCCATCAGGACTCCTCGGGGCCGGCGCGACCCCGGTGTCGCGTCGGCTGGATCCCACCACCGGGCTCGTCGAGGACGCAATGAGCGTCGGAGCCCCGGACGACGCCGACCCGCCCCGCCGGGCGCTGGCCGGTCGTAGGCTCCGACCTCCACTCGCGGACGCGCGCACGCCGACGCTCGGGAGGGAGCGACGATGCCGCTCTACCTGACCAGGTTCAGCTACACCCCGGAGACGTGGGCCCGGCTGATCGAGCACCCCGAGGACCGCCGGACTGCCGCCCGGACCTACATCGAGTCGGTCGGGGGACAGTTCCACGGCTTCTGGTACGCCTTCGGGCCGCACGACGGCTACACCCTGTGGGAGGCCCCCGACAACGTGTCCATGGCCGCGGTCGCGCTCGCCCTGTCGGCCGGTGGCGCGCTCAGCACGGTGGAGACGACGGTGCTGCTGAGCGTCGACGAGACGATGGACGCCATGCGGACGGCCGCGCAGGTCCGGTACCGGCCGCCGGGGGCAGCGTCGGAGGCGTAGCCGTATGGGCCTGCGGTCGCGGCCGCGGGAGGATGCCGAGCTCGCGCGCCCGGTCCACGGCGAGCAGCCGGTCGTGGCGGTCGAGCTTGCGATAGGCGTTCTCCAGGTGCTTGTGCACCGTGCGGGGGCTGATCCGCAGCAGGCGCGCGGCGGCGTCCGCGGTCAACCCGTCGCCGACGTGACCCAGGACCTGCACCTCGCGGGCGGTGAGGCCGAGCCGCTCGGCCGCCGCCGCGCCGTCCGGCGTCGTCGCCGACCGCCCGCCGACGGCCCGGTCCAGCAGCGCCAGGACCGGCTGCAGCGCGCACGCCGACGCCAGCTCCGCGTCGGTGAAGTCGGCACCCGACCGGTTCACCGTCCATCCCCGGCCGCCGGCCGCCGTGCGCGCGGTCAGGATGGTCAGCTGGTGCTCGGCGCCGCCCGGGCGGAGCAGATCGACGTAGGCCGGGCTGCGCAACAGCTCCGCCCGGGTCGCCACGTCACTCAGCCGTCGAGGAGCCGGCGCGCCGCGGGACCGGTCGGCACGATAGCTGCGCACCACCGGATGCTCCTCTGCCAGGGCGAAGAACTGCCGGGCCACGTCGCCACCGGGCCGTCCGCTCCGCGGCAGCCGCTCGACCCGAGCCCACCGACTGCCGAGGTCGAGCGTCACGTGCCCGATGAAGTCGGCGTGCAGCAGGTCCGTCAGGGTCCCGGCGACCACCCACAGGTACTCGGCCCGGTCCGTTCCGCCGTCGAGCTCGCCGACCAGCTCCGGCGACACCGACCGCATCCGCCCTCCCCACACGGCGACCCCGACACCGACCGCGGAGGTCGTGCGGAGGACGACAGCGTGGCACCGGACCGCCGTCCTCGGCCAGACCGGCGCCCCCGCCAGGCCACCGTCGGGCACTCAGTGCCTGGTCTCGTACCTGGTCAGGAGCACGCCGCCCGGGAACGTCCGGGTCTCCACCAGGGTCAGGTCCACCCGGTCGTCCAGGGCCGTGAAGAACGGTGTGCCGCCGCCCACCAGGACCGGGTGGGTGACGATCGCGTACTCGTCGACCAGCCCGGCCCGCATGGCCGCCGCGGCGAGGGTGGCGCCGCCGACGTCCATGGGACCGCCGTCCTCGGCCTTGAGCCGGGTGATCTCGGTGACGGCGTCACCGCTGACCAGGCGGGCGTTCCTGTCGACCGCGCCGATCGTGGCGGAGAACACCACCTTCGGCACGTCCCGCCAGCGGCGGGCGTACTCGATGTGCGCCGGTGTGGCGCCGGGCTGCTGGTCGGCGGTCGGCCAGTGGGAGCTCATCGTCTCCCACAGTCTGCGCCCGTACAGCGCCAGCCCGGTCGCCCCCACCCGGTCCGACCACCACTGGAACAGCTCGTCGCTCGGCACGCTCCAGCCGAGGTCGTCGCCGGGCGCGGCGATGTAACCGTCCAGGCTCACGTTCATGCCGAAGGTCAGTTTCCGCACGGCGCAGCCTCCCGCGAGTCGGTGTCCGGCCTACGGACCGACACGGCGCGGCGAACTGATCGGTCGGACCACACCGAGGGCCGCTCGACCAGACCGGGAACACCGCGGGACACCCTGCCGGACGGTCGCGGCCTCGTCGTCCGGGAGGAGCCGTGTGACGCCGGCCGGGGGTCGCGCCGACGACCACCTGTACGGACCGACGCCGCCCGCTGAGCGTGGGACCGGAGGTCGGAGGCGGGGGCGACGGACGAGTCGGCCTGTACGCCGGGTTCTGTCCTCGGGCGCCTCGCGGCCTCCCGATGGGCGGTCATCCATCTAGGCCCGCCGTTGCCGGCGGGCTCGAGCGGTCCACCCGCAGGCTCGGGCGGGCAGCCCTCGAACGCCTGCGCGGGACGGCGGTCCGGTCGCCCAGCCGCCGTCCCTTCTCGACCTTGCTCCGGGTGGGGTTTACCGAGCCGCACCGGTCACCCGGTGCGCTGGTGGTCTCTTACACCACCGTTTCACCCTCACCAGCGGCGAGCCGCTGGCGGTCTGTTCTCTGTGGCACTGTCCCGCGGGTCACCCCGGGTCGCCGTTAGCGACCACCCTGCCCTGTGGAGCCCGGACGTTCCTCGGCGACGGGGTCTCCCCCGCCGACGCGACCGCCCGGCCGACTCGTCCGTCGTGCCGGCCAGTCTACGGGCCCTCCGCACGGGGTCCCATGACGCCTGGCCATCGGCGCGACGCTCCCGGTGAAAAGACACGCCGGGGCCCACCAGCCAACTCCTCCAGTTCACCGACCCGGAGTTGGCACAAGCGCACAAGACCTCTACGGTTTCGGCGTCTGGTCGGTCGTCACCTCCCCCATCCGGGGGAACCGCGCCGGATGCCGCCGAGTCGCGCCGGCCCCGTCGACGCGAACCGGGGACCCACCGCACCACTGGGGTGAGTCCCGCCTCCCGAGCCCTGCTCGGGGGCGGGTAGGGCGCATCCCCGCCCGAACCCGTCAGCTGACCCGGTAGGCGGCCAAGGGAGAAACGGAGATCTGCAGCGAGGGGTGCCGAGCGGCGCCCGTCCTCGCACCCCCAGACACCGCCGCCGCGACCCGCTGGACACCTACGCCGGTCGCCGCGTACCCGGGCACGGACCTCGGCAGCCCTGCGCGTCGCCTGCCTCCGGCGGGCTCGGCACGGTCGCGCGTCCGGCTGCCCGTCCCCCCAGGTCACCCCTCATCCGGAACGGGGACCCGCCCGACCAGCGGGCGGCCCCACGGACCACCGTCAGGAGCTCTCCTCACCATGCCCTCGAACACCCCTCGCCGCACCGGCGTCCGCCGGTCGCTGACCGTCGGCGCCTTCGCCGTCGCCTTCGGCCTCGCCGGCCAGTCCGCCGCCCAGGCTCACGACTGGGACCGCGACCGGGACCGCGGCGGCTGGGACCGCTGGGACCGGACCTCGTCCACGGCCGAGGCGGAGGCCCCCGCTCCGGCGCCGGCCCCCGCCGAGGAGGCGCCCGCGGTGCCCACCGGGGCTGCGGCCCCCGCCCCGGCGGCGTCGCTCCCCGTCTCGACCGACCTGAGCGGCAAGCCGACCCCCACCTCCACCGCCTACAGCGCGTGGGCGGCGCACGTCCGCCCGGTCGTCGCCGAGGTCACCCAGGCCTTCGGCGTGTCCACGGTCCTCACCCGGCCCGGCCACTCGCCGACGCAGGAGCTCGCCGCCGACTTCATGGTCTACAGCGACTCCGCCAAGGGTGACGCCGTCGCCCAGTACGTGATCGACAACGCCGAGCGGTTCAACGTCGACTACGTCATCTGGGAGCAGCGGATCTACATGATCGGCGGCTCCGGCTGGCAGGCGATGGAGGACCGCGGGTCGATCACCGCCAACCACTACGACCACGTGCACGTCAGCTTCAACTGACCGGCGGCCGTGGGGACGCGGTACCCCGGCCGCGTCCCCACGGCACGCTTCGTCGTGCACCGGCCGGCCTCATCCCACGGTGCCCGACCTCACCCCGCAGCGCGAGGTCGGGCACCGCGCGGGGAGGCCGGCCGCCCGTGCGCGTCGAGGAGCGCCGCGGTCAGCCGCCGTAGAGCACGAAGCCGGCCACCCGGCGCCCTGCGTCGTCGGCCGGGGTCGCCATCTCGACCTGTCGCCGTGCCTGCTCCTCGACCGGGTCGTCCGACAGCGCCTGCAGGTAGCGCCGGTGCTCGGCCAGCGAGGCCACCGCCCGGTCGACGACGGCGGTCACGTCGACGGTGTGGGTCGCCCCCACGGGCGTGGAGACGGCGGTCCACCGCACGCCCTGCCACGGCACCGGGTCGGCCAGTTCGGGGAAGATCCACTCGTTCGCCGCGTCGCCCACCGCGTCGAGCACCGCCCGGCCCAGCGCCCGGTGGTCGGCGCTGTTCCAGTACGCGGGCGCGGTGCCCGGCGGCGTCCAGGTGTCCCCGAAGTGCATCGTCACCACCAGCTCCGGCCGGTGCCGGCGGATCGCCGCGGCCACCGACCGCCGCAGGTCCAGACCCTCGACCAGCCGGCCGTCGGGATGGCCGAGGAACTCCACCACCGAGACGCCCGCCGCCGCCGCGGCCGCCCGCTGCTCCCGCTCACGCAGCGGCCCGGCCACCTCCGGCGGCAGACCGGCGATGCCGGCCTCCCCGCTGGTGGCCAGCACGTAGCGCACGTCGCGCCCGGCGGAGGTCCACGCGGCGACGGCGGCCGCGCAGCCGTACTCGATGTCGTCGGGGTGGGCGACGACGACCAGCGCGCGCTCCCAGTCCTCCGGCAGCGGCTGGGTCACGCCCGCCCCCGGGCCACGCGCAGCGCCGCGGCGATCATCGGCACCTGCA
The DNA here is from genome assembly GCF_054050195.1 of Geodermatophilus sp. SYSU D00710. Classification (NCBI taxonomy): domain Bacteria; kingdom Bacillati; phylum Actinomycetota; class Actinomycetes; order Geodermatophilales; family Geodermatophilaceae; genus Geodermatophilus; species Geodermatophilus sp. SYSU D00710. The sequence goes on along the minus strand of NZ_JBJGYX010000026.1, from coordinate 39,832 downwards.
GGGGCAGCCGTACCACCCCGGCCGCCAGCAGCGCCGGCCGCCCGCGCGCCGCCCGCAGGTGGTGCAGGTGCGCGGGCAGGAACGACGCCAGCAGGACCGCGGCCGCCCAGCCCCCGGCCCGCCGGCTCGGCGGTGCGGACAGCAGCGCGGCGGTGGCCACCTCGGCGACCCCGCTGCCCAGCACCCAGCCGCGCGCGTCCCCGAGCTCCGGTGGCACCAGCCACTCGTAGGTCCGCGGCCGCACCAGGTGCAGCACGCCGGAACCGCCCAGGGCGGCGGCCAGCCAGGTCGCGGGCGCGGGCGGTCGCATGCGGCCACCGTAGGCTGCCGCTCCGTGCCCGCCGCCGACCTGCTCGTCGCCGCCGCGGTGGCGCTGGCCGCGGGCGTCGTCAACTCCATCGCCGGCGGCGGCTCGCTGATCCTCTTCCCCACCCTGGTGGCGCTGGGCCTGCCGACCGTCGCGGCCAACGTGACCAACTCGGTCGCGCAGTGGCCCGGCTACCTCGGCGGGATGGCCGGGTTCCGCCGCGAGTACGCCGGCCAGGGCGGGCGGCTGGCCCGCCTCGGCGTCGTCTCGGTCCTGGGTGGGACGGCGGGCAGCGTGCTGCTGCTGACCACGCCCAGCGCGGCCTTCGACGTCGTCGTCCCGGTGCTGGTGCTCCTGGCCAGCCTGCTGCTGGCCGTGCAGCCGCTGCTCACCCGCCGGCTGCGCGACCGGGACGGCGCCACGGTGCGTGACCCGCGGTGGCTGTACCTCGCGCTGTTCCTCGCCACCGCCTACGGCGGCTACTTCGGCGGGGCGCTGGGCGTGATCCTCGTCGCCGTCCTCGGCACGGCACTGCACCGGCTGCCGCTGGCCAACGCGCTGAAGTCAGCGCTGTCCGCGGTGACGGCGACGGTCACGCTGGTGGTGTTCGGGCTCTTCGGCCCGGTCGCCTGGCAGGTGGTCGCCGTCGCGGCGCCGGCGAGCCTGGTGGGCGGCTTCACCGGCGCCCGCATCGCCGGCCGCATCCCCGCGACGCCACTGCGGGTGCTCATCGTCGTCTTCGGCGTCGCGGTGTCGGTGTACCTGTTCGGTCGGATCTGAGGGTCATTCGCCGCCGCGGCCGGGCTCGCCGATGGCGATCATCGCCTCCACGGCCCGGCGGGCACGGGCGGCGGTGTCCGGGTCGACGTCCACCGCGCCCTCGCCGGTGCGCAGCGTGTGCAGCAGCTTGGCCGGGGTGATCATCTTCATGTAGCGGCAGGCCGCGCGCTCGTTCATCGGGATGAACGCCGTCCCGCTGTTCAGCGAGCGCAGCTGGTGCAGGATGCCGACCTCGGTGGCCACCAGCACCTGGCCCGACGACGTCCGCGCCGCCGCCTCGACCATCCCGCCGGTGGAGAGCACGCGGGTGCGGTCGGCGGGCAGGTCGCCGTGGCTGACCAGGTCGAGCACCGAGGTGGTGCAGCCGCACTCGGGGTGCACCAGGATCTCCGCGTCGGGGTGCGCGGCCACCTGCGCCCGCACGTCAGCCGGGCTGATGCCGGCGTGCACGTGGCACTCCCCCGCCCACACGTGGATGTCCTGCCGGCCGGTCACGCGCTTGACGTGCGCGCCGAGGAACTGGTCGGGGCAGAACAGGATCTCCCGGTCCTCGGGGATCGAGCGGATGACGTCGGCGGCGTTGGACGACGTGCAGCAGATGTCGGTCTCGGCCTTCACCGCGGCGGTGGTGTTCACGTAGCTGACGACGACGGCGCCGGGGTGCTCGGCCTTCCACTCGCGCAGCTGCTCGGCGGTGATCGAGTCGGCCAGCGAGCAGCCGGCGGCGTGGTCGGGCAGGAGCACCGTCTTGTCCGGCGAGAGGATCTTCGCCGTCTCCGCCATGAAGTGGACGCCGCAGAAGACGATCTCGCGCGCGTCTGTCTGCGCCGCGACCCGGGAGAGGTAGAGCGAGTCGCCGGTGAAGTGGGCGACGTCCTGGATCTCGGGCACCTGGTAGTTGTGCGCGAGCACGACCGCGCCGCGCTCCTCGGCCAGCCGGCGGACCTCGGCAGCCCAGGTCTCGAACTCGGCGGGCGACAGGGTGCGCTCGTCACCGACGGCGGCGGGGGCGGCGGGCGCGGAGGTCGCGGTCACGGGGGCTCCTCGGAGGGGAAGGGGCTCTCATGGTGCCCCGCCCGGCGTCCGGTGCGGCAGCGTGGGGTCGCCGGGGCGGGCCGTTCGGTGCAACACCCGCGCGCCCGGCCCACTTCCCCGTCAGCGCCGCACGTCGTAGACCAGGTGGGTCACCCGCTTGCCCTGGACCACCTGGGGGTCCTCGAACTGGATCTCCGGCGGGCCGCCGGCGCCGAAGTACGGCTTGCCCGAGCCCAGGACCACCGGGACGAGGGCGAGCACCACCCGGTCGACCAGACCCGCCCGCAGCGCCTGCCCGCCGACGTCCCCGGCGCTCACCGTGACGTCGCGGTCCCCGGCGAGCTCCCGGGCCCGGTCGATCCCGGTCCGCACGTCGGGCACGAAGCTGAACGGCGCGGTGCCCAGGTACGGCCAGCCGGCGGCCGGCCGGTGGGTGACCACGACGACGTGCTCGCCGCTGGGCGGCACGCCCTCCCAGCCGTTGGTGAGGTCGAACAGCCGGCGCCCGCAGACCATGACGCCCACCCCGGACGCGACGGCCTGCATGAACTCCGCCGTCTCCTCGGTCACGCGGAAGGGCCGGTCCGGGTCGCTGAAGGTCATCTCGACGTCGCCGTTCTGGTACCAGTCGAACAGCGGCCCGGGCATGTCGTCGTCCCTGCCGACGAACCCATCGAGCGACACCGCCGCGAACAGCGCGACCCGTCCCATCGCCTGCCTCCTCGCTCGCGGCCCCCGGACGGGGCCGGCTGCAGTGGAGACCGCCCCGACGTGCTCAACTCATCGGTTGAACACGTTCCGCGCGAGATCGGCGCTCTCGTGGCGATCACGCGCTGATGGCCACGAGACCGCCGATGTCGTGGCGGGGGGCGGCACCTCAGCGCAGGTGCGACGTGTCGTTGACCAGCCGGACCGACGTGCGGCCGTCCGAGCTCCACGCCACCGTCGACAGCGACGCGGCCTCGAGGAACACCCGGTGCACCACCTCGTCGCCGACGCCGAGGCCCGCGGCCAGCAGCAGCTTGATCGGCGTCACGTGGCTGACCACGAGCACGGTCCGCCCGGCGTGGCGCTCCAGCAGCCGCGCCCGCGCCCGGGCCACCCGCCGCGACACGTCGGCCACCGACTCACCACCCGGCGCGGCCACCGTCACGTCCGCCGCGAACCGCCGGACCGCGAGCGGGTGCCGCTGCCGCGCCTCGGTGGCGGTCAGCCCCTCGAGGTCGCCGAAGTCGAGCTCGGCGAGGTCGTCGTCGACCTCGACGTCGAGGCCCAGCGCCGCGGCCACCACCCCGGCGGTCTCCCGGGTACGGCGCAGCGGGGAGGCGACGACCACCTCGATGCCCAGCTCCTTGGCACGGACGGCGGCCACCTCGGCCTCGGCCCGCCCGGTGGCCGACAGCGGGAGGTCGTTGCGGCCGCTGTACCGGCGTTCGGGAGTGTGCTCCGTCTGCCCGTGCCGCAGCAGGTGGGTGACCGTGGTGACGACCGGAGCGGGCTCGGCGGCGGGCTGGACGTCGTCGGCCACGACCGCGGGCTCGGCGGCGGCGTCGCGGTGCACGGGCCGGCCGTCCATCGCACTGTTGGCCAGCGCGTCGGCGGCGCTGTTCTGCGCGCGCGGCACCCAGGTGTAGCGGACCCGGCCCAGCTGGCGGGCGATGTCGCGGGCCTGCACGGCCAGCTTCTGCATGTCGGGGTGCTTGATCTTCCAGCGGCCCGACATCTGCTCGACGACGAGCTTGGAGTCCATCCGCACCTCGACGTCGGCGCCCGGGTGGAGGTCGAGCGCGGCCTGCAGCCCGGCCACCAGGCCGCCGTACTCGGCCACGTTGTTGGTGGCCCGGCCGACCGAGGCGGCCCGCTCGGCCAGCACCCGGCCGGTGTCCGCGTCGCGGACCAGCGCGCCGTACCCGGCGGGTCCGGGGTTGCCGCGCGAGCCGCCGTCGGCCTCGACGACCAGTCGGCGCGTCACAGGCCCGACTCGGCGGTGCGCACCAGGATCCGGCCGCAGTTCTCGCAGCGGACCACCTCGTGGGGATCGGCGTTGCGGACGGCGGCCAGCTCCTTGCCGAACAGCTCGATCCGGCACCCCTGGCACTGGCGGGCCTTGAGCACCGCCGCACCGGTGGTGCCCGTCTGGGCGCGGATGCGGTCGTAGAGCGCCAGCAGCGCGTCGGAGATGCCGGCGGCGATCTCGGCCCGGGCGGCCTCGTGGCGGGCGGTGGCGTCGGCGATGTCGGCGAGGGCGTCGTCGCGGAGCTGCTCGGCCCGCTCGCGGTCGGCGACGGCCGCGGCGCGGCCCTCCTGGGCGGCGACCAGGGCGGCGTCGGCGGTCTCGCGGCGCTCCATCAGCTCGAGCACCTGGTCCTCGAGGTCGGACTGCCGCCGGCCGAGCGAGGCCAGCTCCGACTGCAGCGAGGTGATCTCCTTCGCCGTCACCGCGCCGGAGTCGATCCGGGACTGGTCGCGCGCCGCCCGCTGCCGGACGGTCTCGACGTCGGCCTCCAGCCGCTTCTGGTCCCGGTCGAGGTCACGCACCTCGGTGTCGGCGCGCACCTCGGCCTCGGTGAAGGTCCGCTCGGCCTCCGCCGCGGCGTCGACGGCGGCGACCTCCGGCAGCGTCCGCTTCCGGTGGGCGAGCTGGGTGAGCGCGACGTCCTCGTCGGCCAGCGCCAGGAGCTTCTGCTGCTCGAAGTGGTCGGCCTTCACCCGGCCAACCTACCGGGGCACCGCCCCGGTCCCGGCCCCCGTGCAGGGACCCGCCGCGAGCGTGGTCCGGCCCTCCTGCAGGGGCCCGCCGCGAGTTCACGAGTGGTGGGGGGCAGGAGGGTCCTCCACGGGGGGCACGGGGGTCCTTCGACTACCTGCGAGTGGGACGCCCTCCCGTCGTGCCGGGCGGGGCGGACTCCAGCGGGTCGGGCAGCTCGCGGAAGGTCGGGTCCTCCCGCTCGGCGGTGTAGTCGGTGTCCTGCGTCCCGTCGACGCCGTCGTCGACCCGCGCCGCGCGCAGCGCCACCGTCACCAGCACGGTGACCAGCAGGTTGACCAGCAGCGCGAGCAGGCCGGTGTAGACGGTGTAGGTGGTGTCCAGGCCCAGCTTCGACAGCGCGAACGACGACCCGCCGAAGTGCTCGCGCACCACCGTGCCGTCCGGGCCGAGCCGGGGGGTGTTGTAGAGCATGAGCAGGCCGGCGGCCATGCCGGCGACCCAGCCGGCGATCAGCCCGCCGCGGTGCATCCACCGGGTGTAGAGGCCCAGCGCGACCGACGGCAGCGTCTGCAGGATGATCACGCCGCCGATGAGCTGCAGGTCGATGGAGAACTGCGGGTCGATGAAGAGGATGGCCGCCACCGCGCCGAACTTCACGACCAGCGACACGATCTTGGCGACCTGCGCCTCCTGCCGAGGGGTGGCGTCCTTCTTGAGGAACTCCTTGTAGATGTTGCGGGTGAACAGGTTGGCCGCGGCGATCGACATGATCGCCGCCGGCACCAGCGCGCCGATGCCGATGGCGGCGAAGGCGATGCCGGCGAACCAGCTCGGGAACATCTCCTGGAACAGCACCGGGACGACCGTGTTGCCGTCCTCGCCGATCGGCGTCACGCCGGCCGCGATCGCCATGAAGCCCAGCAGCGCGATGAAGCCCAGCGCCAGGCTGTAGACCGGCAGCGCGCTCATGTTGCGCTTGAGCACGTCGCGGTTGCTGGCCGCCAGCAGCCCGGTGATCGAGTGCGGGTAGAGGAACAGCGCCAGCGCCGAGCCCAGCGCCAGGGTGGCGTAGCCGAGCTGGCCGCTGGCCGGGAGCAGCAGGCCCGCCCCGGTGCCGGCGGAGAACTTCTCCTCCGCGGCGCCGAAGATCGCGTCCCACCCGCCGAGCTTCGACGGGATGACGATGACCGCCACGATGATCGTCAGGTAGATCAGCGTGTCCTTGACGAAGGCGATCAGCGCCGGCGCGCGCAGCCCGGAGTTGTACGTGTAGAGCGCCAGGATCACGAACGCGACGATGAGCGGCAGCTCGCCCTCGACGCCCATCGCCTTGAGGATCGCCTCGATGCCGACCAGCTGGAGGGCGATGTAGGGCATCGTCGCGACGATCCCGGTGAGGGCCACCAGCAGCGCCATCGTCGGGGAGTCGAACCGGGAGCGCACGAAGTCGGCCGGGGTGACGAAGCCCCGCACGTGGCTCACCGACCACAGCCGGATCACCACCAGGAACACCAGCGGGTAGATGACCACGGTGTAGGGGACGGCGAAGAACCCGGCGGCACCGGCCCCGAACATGAGCGCGGGGACGGCGACGAAGGTGTAGGCGGTGTAGAGGTCACCGCCGAGCAGGAACCAGGTGATCCAGGTGCCGAAGTTGCGCCCGCCCAGCCCCCACTCGTCGAGGTGCATGAGGTTCTCCGCCCGCCGCCAGCGCGAGGCGACGAACCCCAGGACGGTGACGACGAGGAACAGGACGATGACGATCGACAGCTCGACGACGTTGACCCCGTCCACGGCTCAGCGCTCCCTGTCCCGCTCGACGGCGGCGCGGGCGGCGGCCCGCTCGGCCGGGCTGCGCCGGGTGGCCCGGTAGACGACCACGGTGGTGAGCACGCCCAGGCCGACGAACGCCAGCTGCAGCCAGTAGAAGAGCGGCCAGCCGAACAGGGTCGGCTCGACGCTGTTGTAGAGGGGCACCAGCAGCGGCACCACGATCGGTATCAGCAGCAGCCAGTTCCACGGGCTGCGGTCGCTCCGCCGGGGGACCGCACCCCCTGACGGCGGTCGTTGGGCGGTGGCCACGGCGTCCTCCCGTCTCAGCCGGCCGCGCTGGCCGGGTCCCCTCCTGCCGACCGGCCCCGGTGCACCGTCCAGGGGTCCGTGCGGTGCCGCGAGGCGGCGGCCTCGACCCTGCCGGACAGGTCCGCGGCCAGCACCTCGGCGGCCACGGGCACCCAGGGCCACTCGGTCGCGAAGTGTGCCACGTCACACACCGCCGGGCCCCTCGACTCCTGGGACTCCGACACCGGGTGGTGCCGCAGGTCGCTGGTGAGGAACACGTCGGCCCCCGCAGCCGCCGCCTCGGGCAGCAGCGAGCCGCCGCTGCCCCCGCAGACGGCGACCGTGCGCACGGGCCGGTCCGGGTCACCGGCCGCGCGGACCCCGCCCTCCGTGGCAGGCAGGACCGCGGCGGCGTGCGCGGCGAAGGCGGCCAGCGTCGTCGGCTCGGCCAGCTCGCCCACCCGGCCGAGGCCCTGGCGGGAGCCGGGCTCGGCCGGCTGCAGCGGCCGGGTGCCGGTCAGCCCGAGGACGGCGGCGAGCGCGTCGTTGACGCCGACGTCGGCGGCGCGGTCGGCGTTGGTGTGCGCCACGAACAGCCCGCAGCCGGCGCGCACCAGCCGGTGCACCAGCCGGCCCTTCGGGTCGTCGGCCGGGACGCCGTGCACCGGGGTGAGGAACAGCGGATGGTGGGTCACCAGCAGCTGCGCGCCACGCTCGACCGCCTCGTCGACGACGGCGGCCACGGGGTCGACGGCGACGAGCACCCGCTGCACCGGCTCGGCGGGGTCGCCGCACACCAGTCCGACGGCGTCCCAGCTCTCCGCCAGCCCGGGCTCGTAGCGGGCCTCCAGCGCGGCGACGACCTCGCCCAGGGTGGCGGTCACGGGCGCCGACCCTAGGTCAGACGGGGCGGCCCAACACGACGCGGCGGCCGTGGACCGCGAGGCCCATCACCGCCTCCCGGTCGACCAGCGCCGCCAGCTCCGGCCCGGGGCCGGTGACCTCGGTGAAGCCGCGCGCGGCGTACCACGGCGCGTTCCACGGCACGTCGGCGTAGGTGGTCAGCGTGACCCGTGCCGCCCCGGCCTCGCGCGCGGCCCGCACGGCGGCGTCGAGCAGGGCGGTGCCGAGCCCGCGCCGTCCCGCCGTCGGGTGCACCGAGAGCTGTTCGAGGTGCACGTCGCCGTCCACCCGCTCCAGGACGGCGAACCCGGTGACCGGGCGGCCGGCGACCAGCACCCGCCAGGCGGCCGCCCGCTCCTGCGGGGTCTGCGGCGGCGGGAGGTCGGCGAAGCCCAGCGGCACGAACAGCGCGTCCGCGGCGGCCTCGATGTCGGGCAGCAGCTCCAGGTCGGCCGGCTCCGCCACGCGTACGTCGGCGTCCACGCCGTCAGGCCGCCGTCGGGGCCGAGTGCTCCACCATGCGGCGCAGCATGCCGGGCACCACCCGCGCGTGGAACGGGCGGACCACCGCGAAGTACGCCCGGCCCAGGGCGTTGTGCCGCCGGACGACCGTGACGGCGACGAGCTCGTGCCCGTCCGCGGCGGGGCGCACGTGCAGGACCAGCCGGAAGTCCAGGTGCCGGTCGTCGACGCCGAGCACCACCGTGTCCGCGGCGGTCGAGTGCACGGGGAAGAGCCCCGTCGGCCCGGTGCGCAGACCCAGGGGCCTGACCACCAGCGTCCGGACGCCCATGAGCGCCCGCACCCATGCCGGGACCGCGGCCGGGCCGAAAGCGGCGAGCCAGTCCCGGGCGTCGGTCGAGGCCCCCGCCGGGACGGGCGCGGCGAAGGCGTCGGCGAAGTCGGCGCCGTCGAGGGCCGCGGCGGCGACCAGTCCCGGCGGCACGGCGACCGCGCGCGGGCGGGGCCTCGCGGCTGCTGCACCGGGGATCACGGGCCACCTCCGTACGTCACCGTATGGTGGTCCGTACCGTAGCGTACGGACGTGTCCCCACGGGAGAGGTTGTCGGCGGAGGACTGGACCCGGGCGGCGCTGGAGGCGCTGGGCCGTGGCGGCCTGGCCGCGGTGGCCGTCGAGCCCCTCGCCACCCGCCTCGGGGCGACCAAGGGCAGCTTCTACTGGCACTTCGCCAGTCGTGACGCCCTCGTCGACGCCGCCCTGGAGCTGTGGGAGCGGGCGCACACCGACGCCGTGATCGCCGACCTCGACCGGCTGGCCGACCCCCGCGAGCGGCTCCGCGCGCTGGCCGGCCGCACGCTCGACCACGCCGGCGGCGGTGACCCCGTCGTGTCGCTGCTGCGCGACGTGGACGACCCGCGCGTCGTCCGGGTGCTCGCCGCGGTCACCCGGCGCCGCGTGGAGTACGTGCGCGCGCTGCTCGTCGATCTCGGCGTGCCTCCCGAGGAGGCCGGGCGCCGGGCGGCCCTCGCCTACGCGGCGTACGTGGGCTGGTGGCAGGTGCGCGCCGTCGCGCCGGAGCTGGCCCCGGCGGGCGAGGCGTCGGAGGGCCACGCGCGGGTCCTGCTGGAGGTCCTGCTGCGCGGGGACCGGCCGGGGGCCTGGGCCGACGCCGACCGTCCTGGCTGACCGCAGCGCACTCCGGCTCACCGCAGCGGGTCCTCCCTCACCGCAGCGCGTCCTCCCTCACCGCAGCGCGTCCTCCCTCACCGCAGCGCGTCCTCCCTCCCGTCCCACCGTGAGGGAGGACGCCGCACGATCAGGTCACCTGATCCCGGCGGCCCCCGGCACCGGGTGAGACGCTGCCGGACGTGGCGGACCGGTCGCTGCGCGCCCCGGCGTGGCTCGAGGAGCTGGTGCGCACCTCTCCCCCGCCGGTGCCGTGGCGCGACGTCGTCCGGTTCGCCGTCACCGTGCCCGCCCCGCTGGCCCTGGCGCTCGCCGTCGGCGGGGAGGCGGCCCTCGGCGCCGGGGTCTTCGCCACCACCGGGGCGCTCGCGGCCACCCTCGCCCCGCAGGGCGGGCCGCTGCGCGACCGGTTGCGCCGCACCGCGGCCGCCGTCGGCCTGGGCGCGGTCGGGCTCGTGGCCGGCCAGTACGCCGCCGGGGGCGGGGTCCTGCCGGTGGTGGTCGTCGCGCTGCTGGCGCTGGCCGCGGCGCTGATCAGCGGGATCGGCTCGGCGGCGTCGCTGGGTGCGCTGCAGCTGCTCATCTACACCGCGCTGGCGTCGGGCCTGGTGACGCCGCTGTCCCCGGCGGTGGAGGTGGCGTGGTTCGCGGCCGGCGCGGCGTGGGCGACCCTGGCCACCGTCGTGCAGGCGGCGACCGAGCCCAGCGACCCCGACCGCAGCGCGGTGGCCGCCGTCCTCACCCGCATCGCCGGGCTCCTCACCGCCGTCGGCACCGAGGACACCGACGACGCCCGTCGCGACCTGACCACCGCGCTCAACGACGCCTACGACCGGGTGATCCGCAGCCGCAGCCTCGCGGCGGGGCGCAACCGGGAGCTCGCCGAGCTGGCCGGGGTGCTGAACGCCACCGCGCCGCTGGTCGAGGCCGCCGTCGCCTCGGCCCGCGCCGGCGTGCACGCCGACCCGCACGACGTCACCGCGGTGCACGCGCTCGCCGCCGCGGTGACCGGGAGCCGCGAGCTGCCCCCCGCGCGGCCGCCGTCCCTCGAGGAGGGGCCGGCGCAGCGCCGCGCGGTGCGGCACGGGGTGCGGCTGGCCTGGGCGGTGGTCGGCGACCCGGAGGAGCGGGCGGGGGCCGCCGTCGACCCCGCGCGGCCGTCCTGGCGGGAGCGGCTGCGCGATCTCGCCGACCGCACGCTCGGCAGCGCCGACTCCCGCGACTTCGCCCTGCGCCTGGTGCTGTGCATGACGATCGCCGAGGTGGCCCGCCAGCTGCTGCCCATCGAGCGGCCCTACTGGGCGCTGCTCACCGTGGCGATCGTGCTCAAGCCCGACTACGGCTCGGTGTTCACCCGGGCGGTCCAGCGCGGCGCCGGCACGCTGCTCGGCGTCCTCATCGGCTCGCTGCTGCTGTCGGTCCTGCCGCGCGACGGCTGGGTGGTGGTCGCGATGGCCGTCGCGGCCGGGCTGCTGCCGTGGGCGCGTGGCGCCAACTTCGGCCTGTTCTCGGTGTTCCAGACGCCGGTGATCATCCTGCTGCTCGACCTCGCCGACCCCGGCGGTCCGGGCCTGGTCGGCGCCCGGCTGGTCGACACCCTCATCGGCTGCGCGATCGTGCTGGTCGCCGGCTACCTGGTCTGGCCCTCGACCTGGCGGGCGCCGCTGGACGAGGCGCTGCGCGCGGCCGCGCTGGCCCTCGACGCGTTCGTCGGCGCGGCCTTCGGCGGCGACCCCACGACCCGGCGGCGGGCGCGGCGGCGCACCTACCGGGCGCTGACCGAACTGCACACCCAGCTGCAGCGCCGGCTGGCCGAGCCGCCGCCGGTGAGCACCCGCGCCGCGGCGTGGTGGCCGGTGATCGTGCAGCTCGAGCGCACCGCCGACGCGGTCACCGAGGCGGTCATCGCCGTCGGCCAGGGCGGTCCCTCCCCCGACCCGGACCAGGTGGCGGTGCTGCGCCGGGCGCTGCGCGAGCTGGAGGACGACGTCCGCGCCCACCGGCCCCCCGACGACGCCGAGATCCTCGCCGACGGCGTGCTCGCCCCGGTGGCGCGTGAGGTCGACGCCGCCCGCCGGCTCGTCCGCGACGCCGCACCCGGCCGCCGCGCCGAGGACGTCGCCCGCCGCGGCTGAGAGACGGCCGTCACTCCCGGTTGCCGGGACCGCGCCGTGCGCCTGTCATGGACGGATGCGCCGCCGCCGACGGACCCCCTCGCCCGCCCCCCGCATCCCGGCCGTCCCCGGCATCGACGGCCCCCCACCGCCGGGCTCGCGCACCGTCCGCACCGACGACGGCGTCGACCTGCACGTCGAGTTCGACGGCCCCGAGGCCGCGCCACTGACCGTGGTGTTCTGCCACGGGTTCACCGCCCGCCTCGGCGAGTGGGAGCTGCAGCGGCAGGCGGTCCGCGACCGCGCGCGGCTGGTGCTGTGGGACCACCGCGGGCACGGCCGGTCGAGCTGGGCCGCCCCGACGACGGCGACGATCGACCGCACCGCCCGCGACCTGGGGCAGGTCCTCGACGCCGTCGTCCCGGCCGGGCCGGTGGTGCTCGCCGGGCACTCGATGGGCGGGATGACGATCATGGCGCTGGCCAGGCAGCGGCCGGAGGCGTTCGGCACCCGCGTCGTCGGGGCGTTCCTGCTGGCCACCTCCGCCGGCGGGCTGGTCTCCACCGGCCTGCTCGGCACCGTGGTCCGGGTGATGCAGGCACTGCGGCTGCTGCCGCTGTACCTGTGGTGGCTGCGGCTGCTCGCCCCGCTGCTCGAGCGGTACCGGCGCCGCGGCACCCGGATCGGCCACCGCTTCGTGCGCAAGTACCTGTTCGGCAGGGACGACGCGACACCCGAGGCGGTGCGGGCCGTGCAGGAGATGCTCGAGGAGACGCCGCTGACGATCACCATGGCCTTCTACGGCACGTTCCTCGACCACGACGAGACCGCGGCGCTGCCGGTGCTCGGCCGGGTGCCGGTCACCGTCGTCGCCGCGGAGCACGACCGGCTGACCCCGGCCGCACACGGCCGCCGGCTGGCCGAGCTGCTGGGGCCGCGGGCCGAGCTCCTCGTCGTCCCCGGCGCCGGGCACAGCGTCAACCTCACCCGCACCGCGGTCGTCGACGCCGCGCTCGTCGCCCTCCTCGACCGGGTGGGGACGGCTGGCTCCGGCGAGGCCCGGCAGGCAGGCTGAACCCGACCGGTGCCCACCGTGTCCCGCGCTCCACGCCCGTGTTACGCCGGGCGACCTGCGGGACAGGTACCGGACGAGACCGTCTCGTCGAGCCCGAGGAGTGACCCCCGTGGACCGCCTGAGCGCCACCGATGCCGGCTTCTACTACGCCGAGACCGAGAACGCGCCGCTGCACGTGGGCTCCGTGGCCGTGTTCGAGGGCCCGGCACCGTCCTACGGCGACCTGGTGCGGCTGCTGCTGAGCAAGTTGCCGCTGGTGCCCCGGTACCGGCAGCGGGTGCGCGAGGTGCCACTCAACCTGGGCCGGCCGCTGTGGGTCGACGACCCGCACTTCCAGATCCTCTACCACGTGCGGCACACCGCCCTGCCGAGGCCCGGCGGGCGGGAGCAGCTGCGCAACCTCGCCGGGCGGGTGCTCGGCCAGCGGCTGGACATGGCCAAGCCGCTGTGGGAGGTGTGGCTGGTCGAGGGCCTGGAGGACGACCGCTGGGCGATCATCTCCAAGGTCCACCACTGCATGGTCGACGGCGTCGCCGGCACCGACCTGATGCAGGTCATGTTCGACCTCGACCCCGAGGCCGAGCACGCGGCGCCGCGGGACTGGACGCCGCAGCGCAGCCCCTCGGGTCTGGCGATGGCCGCCGGCGCCGTGGCCGAGACGGTCACCACGCCGCTGCGCCAGCTCACCTCGCTGCCCGGCCCGCAGGCGGTCACCGGCGGCGCGCGGAGCCTGGTCAAGGGCGCCCGCGCGGCGGCGGCCGGGCTGCCCACGCTGGCCCGGCAGGCGCTCACCCCGCTGGCCCGCACGCTCACCGGTCCGATCGGCCCGCACCGGCGGTGGGCGTGGGCCGACGCCGAGCTCACCGAGCTCAAGACCGCGCGCACCGCGCTCGGCGGCACCGTCAACGACGTCGTGCTCACCGCGATCACCCGCGGCTTCCGCGACCTGCTGCAGGGCCGCGGCGCACTCGGCGGGGACACCGTCGTGCGCACCATGGTCCCGATCTCGGTGCGCAAGGAGAACGAGCGGGGAGCGCTGAACAACCAGGTGACGGCGGTCTTCGTCGACCTGCCCGTCGGCGAGCCCGACCCGCTGGCCCGGCTGACCTCCATCCGGCGGCAGATGGACGAGTACAAGCAGACGATGCAGGCGGTCGACGCCCGGTCGATCATCGCGATGGGCGACTACGTGTCCCCCACGCTGCTCTCCCTGGGGGTGCGGGCGGCGGCACAGGGCGGGCAGATGTGGTGCCAGGCGGTGACCACCAACGTCCCCGGACCGCGCGTCCCGCTCTACGTGCTCGGCCGGCGCATGGTCTCGTCGTACCCGTACGTGCCCATCGCCGGCGGCACCCGGATCTCCATCGGCATCTTCAGCTACCTCGGCTCGATGACGTTCGGGATCAACACCGACTTCGACGCCTTCCCCGACGTCGACGTGCTCTCCGAGGGGATCCGCCGCGGGGTCGACGAGCTCGTCGGGCTGGCGCAGGGCCAGCAGGCAGCGGCGGCCCGGTGAACCGGTTGCGGCCGGGAGGGGTCGGGTAGCCGAACGGCGTGACCGCACCCGAGAAGGACCTGACCGTCGCCGTCACCGGCCCCACCGGAACCTTCGGGGAGGGGCTGGTGCCCCTCCTGCAGGCCGACGACCGGGTGGAGCGGGTCGTGGGCATCGCCCGCCGGCCCTTCGACCCGGCGGCCCGCGGCTGGACGAAGATGGAGTACCGGCAGGGCGACGTGCGCGACACCGCCGCGCTGCGCGAGGCCTTCGCCGGTGCCGACGTCGTCGTGCACCTGGCGTTCCTCATCACCGGCAACGCCTCCCGCCAGACGACCCGCGCCATCAACGTCGACGGCACGCTCAACGCCTTCCGGGCCGCCGCGGCGGCCGGTGCGCGCCGGTTCGTCTACGCCTCCTCGCTCGCCGCCTACGGCTTCCACCCGGACAACCCGGTGGGCATGACCGAGGACTGGCCGGTGCGCCCGGCGTCGCGGCTGTTCTACGCGCAGGAGAAGGCCGAACTCGAGCAGCTGCTGCAGGCCGAGGCGGAGGCGCACCCGGAGCTGTCCCTGTACCTGCTGCGCCCGCCGGTGGTGCTCGGCCCGCACACCGTGGGCGCCAAGGACCTGCTGCCCGGCCCGCTGGCCCCGCTCGGGCGCTGGCTGGCCGAGCAGAGCACCCGGCGGCTGCCGGTGCCGGTACCCGTCGCGGTGCCGGCCCTGCCCCTGCAGTTCGTCCACGAGGACGACGTCGGCCAGGCGCTGCTGCAGTGCGTCGTGGCCGCCGGCCCGCCCGGGGCCTACAACATCGCCGGCGACGGCGTCCTGACCGCCGCCGACGTCGCCCGCGAGTACGGCGCCCTCCCGCTGCCGCTGCCCGCGGCGCCGGCCCAGCTGGCCGCGCGGGCGGTGTCGCGGCTGCCGTTCCTGCCGCCGGCGGCCGAGTGGGTGGAGGCGGCCAGCCACCCGGCGATCATGGACACGACCAAGGCCCGCGAGCAGCTGGGCTGGCGGCCGCGCTACACCGGTCTGGAGGCGCTGCGCTCCACCCTCCGCTCGGGGTGAGCGCGGCTTCCGCCCGGGGCGCCGGACCGGCAGGCTCGGCGTCCCGCGGGCGGAGCCGCGACCGCCGCCGGCCGGTGCCCCGGCAGCTCCCCGAGCAGGGCCGGCGACGAGACCGCAGAGAGGTGCACATGACCAGACTGGTGGACGCCGACGTCCCGACCATCGTGCTGGCCGACGTGACCAGCGAGGTGGAGCGGCGGCTGGTCGCCGAGGCGCTGCCCGCCGACGGCGACCGCGTGACCGTGCTGCCGCTGCACGGCACGGCCCTGCACGAGGCCCTCGACGGGGCCTCCCCGGACACCGTGGTCACAGCGGTGCGGGTGGCGTGGGCACCGCGCCGTCCGCCCACCCCGGCCCCGGGCCGCAGCCGGCGCGGGCGGCTGCACGACGCCCGCCCCTCGCTGCTGCGCCGTCCCCCGGCCGCCCTGCAGGCGGCCGCGCTGCGCCGCGACCCCGACCGCGCCCGGGTGGTGGTCGCGGAGCCGGCCAGCGTGGCCGAGCTGACCCGCCGCTGGGACGGCGGCGGCCTGCTGCCCGACTTCGTCGCCCAGCAGGCCGAGCTGGCGCTGGACCGCGCCGAGCGCTCGGTGGTCGGCGACCGGGCCAAGGTGCCGCGGCACGTGGCCGAGGCCATCCAGTACAGCCCCGAGTTCCGCGGTGAGGTGGCCGCCCTCGCCGAGCGCCTGGAGCGCCCGGAGGAGGAGGTCTACGCCGAGGCGGTCGAGGACCTCGGCAGCCTGGTCGCGGCGATGGACCCGATGGCCGTCGAGCTGTTCACCGCGCTGCTGCGCCCGGTGCACGCCCGCGCCTGGGACGTGCAGGCCGACACCGCGCGGCTCGACGACCTGCGCGAGCTCAACCGGCGGCACCCGCTGGTGTTCCTGCCCAGCCACCGGTCCTACGTCGACCCGCTGGTGCTCGCCGACGTGCTCGCCGCGCACGACTTCCCGCGCAACCACGTGCTGGGCGGGGACAACCTGCGCTTCTGGCCGGTCGGGCCGATCGCCAAGCGCGCCGGGCTGGTGTTCATCCGCCGCAGCTTCGGCGACGACCAGGTCTACAAGCTCGCCGTCCGGGAGTACTTCGCCTTCCTGCTGGCCAAGCGGTTCAACCTCGAGTGGTACATGGAGGGCGGCCGGACCCGCACCGGGAAGCTCCGCCCGCCCCGGCACGGGCTGCTGCGCTACGTGGCCGACGCCGTCGAGCGCGGCCGGGTCGACGACGTCTACGTCGTCCCGGTGTCGATCACCTACGACCAGCTGCGCGAGGTCACCGGCATGGCCGCCGAGCAGGGCGGTGCCGCCAAGCGCGGCGAGGGGCTGTCGTGGATGGCCTCCTACATCCGCGAGCAGGTGCGCACCCCGCTGGGCACGGTGCACGTCGGGTTCGCCGAACCGCTGTCGCTGGCCGCGGCCCTGCGCAACGGCGCCGACCCGGCCGACCCCGACGCCCGCCGGCTGACCCTGCAGAAGGTCGCGTTCCAGGTCGCCGTCGGCATCAACGCGGTCACCCCGGCGACGGCGACGGCGCTGGTCACGCTGGCGCTGCTCGGCGTGCGCGACCGCGCGCTGACGCTGGGCCAGGTGCAGCGGGTGCTCGAGCCGCTGCTGGCCTACCTGACCGAGACCGGCCGCCCGCACTCGGGCTCGGCGCTGGCCACCGCCCAGGGCGTGCGGCGCGTGCTCGGCGCGCTCGCCCAGCAGGGCGTGGTCACCGTCTACGAGGGCGGCGAGGAGCCGGTCTACGCCATCGAGCGCGGCCAGCACCTGGTCGCCGCCTTCTACCGCAACAGCGCCATCCACCACGTCGTCGACCGGGCGATCGCCGAGCTGGTGATGCTGCGCGACCCGGTCGACCGGTGGGAGGAGGCCTTCCGGCTGCGCGACCTGCTGAAGTTCGAGTTCTTCTTCCCCGAGCGGGACGCCTACCGCGAGGCGCTGACCGCCGAGCTGGAGCGGCTGGACCCGCAGTGGGAGACCGCCGACGGCCGCGAGGTGCTCTGCGGGGCGCCGCTGCTGTTCGCCCACCGGGTGCTGCGCTCGTTCGTCGACGCGCAGCTGGTGGTCGCCGAGCGGCTGGCCGCCCGCGACCCCCGCTCGCCGGTGGTGCAGGCGGAGTTCCTCGCCGAGTGCAGCGGCGTGGGGCAGCAGATGCTGCTGCAGGGCCGGCTGCACGGGCCCGAGTCGCTCTCCCGCGAGCTGTTCGCCAGCGCCCTGCAGCTGGCCGCCAACCTCGACCTGGTCGACCCCGGCCGCGAGGAGCTGGCCCGCCGCCGGCAGGAGTGGGCCGCTCAAGTCCGCGACGTCGTCGGCCGAGTAGGAGTGATCGACGAGTTGGACGCCGCGTCGCGGCGGGAGAACGTGGGGGTGGAGCCGTGAGCGCCGACCAGGAGACGGCGACCGGCGGGCTGCGCGAGAACGCCGCGGCGATGGCGCGGAGCAACGTGTGGACCGAGGAGCAGCTGATCGCCGACGTCGAGGCCGCGCCCCCCGGGCCCCGCGTGGGCGCCTTCTTCGACTTCGACGGCACCGTGATCGACGGCTACTCGCTGGCCGCCTTCGCCCGCCACCACCTGCGCTCGCTGGAGGTGACGCCCAACGCGCTGGGGCAGCTGCTGCTGTCCGGCCTGCGCGGGGTCACCACCGAGGAGGACTTCGAGCGGTTCACCGTCCTCGGCATGCGCGCCTGGGCCGGCCGCAGCGAGGACGAGCTCGTCGAGCTCGGCGAGCGGCTGTTCGTCCAGGGCATCGCCGGGTCGCTGTTCCCCGAGGCCTGGCGCCTGGTCACCGCCCACCTCAACGCCGGGCACACCGTCGTCCTGGCCTCCTCGGCCACCCGGTTCCAGGTCGAGCCGGCCGCCCGGGCCCTCGGCGTGGAGCACGTGCTGGTCTCCCCCGTCGAGATCGTCGACGGCGTCTGCACCGGCCGTCCCGGCGGGCCGCTGCTGTGGCGCAAGGGCAAGGCCGCCGCCGTGCGCGCCTTCGCCGAGGAGCACGGCATCGACCTGCTGCAGAGCTACGCCTACTCCAACGGCGACGAGGACGTGCCGTTCCTGCGCACGGTCGGGCGGGCCCGCGCGCTCAACCCCGGCAGGGGGCTCGCCGCCGCCGCCCGCCACTACTCGTGGCCGGTCGCCCGCTTCCGCCGGCGCGGGCAGACCTCGCCGGTCGACCTCGCCCGCACCGTGGCCGGCGTCGGCGGCATGGTCGGCGGCTTCGCCACCGGCCTGGCCGTCGGCGCGCTCAACGGCTCCCGGCGCGAGGCGGTCGACCTGGGCATCACCCTCGCGGGTGAACTCGGCAGCGCGCTGGCCGGCGTCCGGCTCGACGTCCAGGGCGCCGAGCACCTGGCCACCCGGCCGGCGGTCTTCCTGTTCAACCACCAGAGCCAGCTCGACGTCCTGGTGCTGGCCAAGCTGCTGCGCGGCGGGTTCACCGGCGTGGCCAAGAAGGAGCTGGCCCGGACGCCGGGCTTCGGGCTGGCCTTCCGCCTCGCCGACGTCGCCTTCGTCGACCGCGGCGACCCCGCCCAGGCCCGCAAGGCGCTCGAGCCCGCGGTGGAACGGCTGCGGGAGGGCATCTCGCTGGTCGTGGCGCCCGAGGGCACCCGGTCGGCCACCCCCACCCTCGGCCCGTTCAAGAAGGGCGCCTTCCACGTCGCCATGCAGGCCGGCGTCCCGATCGTGCCGATCGTGCTGCGCAACACCGGCGAGCTGATGTGGCGCGGCGCGACCACCATCCACCCGGGCGTGGTGCAGGTCCGCGTGCTCCCGCCAGTCCCGACCGAGGGCTGGACCGTCGAGCAGCTCGACGAGCGGATCGCCGAGGTGCACGACCAGTACCTGCGCACCCTGGCCAACTGGGGCGGCCGCGGCGAGCGCCCGGTGGTCAGCGAGGAGCCGACCGCCGGCGAGCACAGCCGCAGTCCCGCGCCGCCGCTGGACTGGGGCAGCGCCCCGGAGATGAACCCGCTGGAGACGGCCATGTGGCGCGCCGAGGTGGCCGACCCGCGGCTGCGCGCCAACGTCGCGCTGCTCGAGCTGCTCGACCCCGCGCCCGACTGGGAGCGGCTGCGCGCCGCCCACGAGTGGGCCTCGCGGATGGTGCCGCGGATGCGCCAGCGGGTGGTGGAGCCGGCGCTGGGCATCGGCACCCCGCGGTGGGTGACCGTGCCCGAGCTCGACCTCGACGCGCACGTGCGGCGGGTCCGGCTGGAGGCGCCCGGCTCGATGCGCCAGCTGCTCGACGTCGTCGGGGAGTTCGTCTCCGCGCCGCTGGACCGCGACCGGCCGCTGTGGCAGGCGATGCTCGTCGAGGGGCTCTCCGACGGCCGGGCCGGCTACGTCGTCAAGACCCACCACAGCACCACCGACGGGCTGGGCGCGGTCCAGCTCATGGGCAAGCTGCACAGCCGCACCGCCGAGCACGACCCGGCCCGCCCCGAGCCGCCCGTCCCCACGCCCGACGACGGCGTCTCGCGCACCGGGCTGCTCACCGAGCAACTGGTCGGCACGGCCCGCTCCGCCCCGCTGGCCGTGCTGCGCCGCGGGGTCGACGCGCTGACCGCGGGCGGGCGGCCCTGGGACCTGGTCGGCTCCGCGCTGGGCTCGGTGCGCTCGGCCGGGCGCACGCTCACCCCGCCGGGACCGGGCTCGACCCTGCTGACCCCGCGCGGCGGCGACTGGCACCTCGAGGTCCTCGAGGTACCGCTGGCCGACCTCAAGGCCGGGGCCAAGGCGGCCGGCGGCTCGCTCAACGACGGCTACCTCGCCGCGGTGATCGGCGGGTTCCGCCGCTACCACCAGCGGCACGGGGCACCGCTGGGCACGCTGGCGATCGGCATCCCGATCAGCCTGCGCGCCCAGGACGCGCCCGAGGGCGGCAACCGCTTCACCGGCGCCCGCTTCCCGGCACCCCTGGACGAGGCCGACCCCACCGTCCGCATCCAGGCCCTCCGCGAGTTCGTCATGTCGGTGCGCGGCGACGCGAGCTCCAGCGTGCTCAACGACCTCCTGGCCCCGACGCTGAGCTGGCTGCCCGCCCCGGTGATCGGCGCGGTCTCCGGCCAGCTGACCAGCGCCAACGACGTCCAGGTGTCCAACGTGCCGGGCGTGACCCACCCGGTCTACATCGCCGGCTCGCGGATCGACCGGATGTACCCGTTCGGCCCGCTCCCCGGCTGCGCGGCGATGATCACGCTGCTGTCGCACGAGGCGCAGTGCTGCATCGGGATCAACGTCGACTCCGCCGCCGTCACCGACCCGGCCGGGCTGGTGGCCGACCTGCAGGCGGGACTGGACGAGGTGGTGGCCCTGGCTGGGGTGTGAGGGGCGGCGGATACGGTACTGGACCGGGAGTAACCCGCGTCACAGTCCCCACCGCCGGGAGCGTCCATGAGCTTCAACCTCGCCACCATCCTGCGGGAGTCCGCCCTCGCCCAGCCGGACAAGCCGATGCTCCGGCTCGGGCCGCTGACCCTCACCTACGGGCAGGTCGACCAGCTCTCGGCGCAGGTCGCCGCGGGGCTGCGGGCCGCCGGGCTGCAGCGCGGCGACACCGTCGCGCTGCAGCTGCCCAACGTGCCGCAGTTCGTGCTCGCCTACTTCGGAGCGCTGCGCGCCGGGCTGACCCTCGTCCCGCTCAACCCGCTGCTCAAGGCGCCCGAGGTGGCCTACCACCTGTCCGACAGCGGGGCACGGCTGCTGGTCACCTTCGACGCGTTCGCCGACGAGGCGGTCAAGGGCGCGGCCGAGGCCGGCGACGTCCGCGTGTACGTGGTGCCCTCCCCCGGCGCGCAGGCGGACGCGCTGCCGGGGGACACCACCCCGTTCGACGCGCTGCTGGCCGGCGGCGCGGGCGCCGACCCGGCCGACGTCGAGCAGATGTCCCCCGACGACACCGCGGTGGTCATCTACACCAGCGGCACCACCGGCCGGCCCAAGGGCGCCGAGCTCACGCACTTCCAGGCGTTCATGGCGGCCACCGTCGCCGCCGACACCTTCCAGTACCGCGACGACGACGTCGGCATGGCGGTGCTCCCGCTGTTCCACGTCTTTGGCCTGTCCAGCGTGATGAACTGCGCCGTCCGCGCCGGGGCGACGCTGGTGCTGGTGCCGCGGTTCGAGGTCGGCGCCGTCCTCGACGCGATGGAGCAGCACCGCGTCACCGTGTTCTGCGGCGTGCCGACGATGTTCGTGGCGCTGATGCACGCCGACCTCACCGGCCGCGACGTCTCCGCGCTGCGGGTGTGCGTCTCCGGCGGCGCCTCGATCCCCGGCGAGGTGATCAAGGGCTTCGAGGCGGCCTACGGGGCCACGGTCCTGGAGGGCTACGGGCTGTCGGAGACCTGCGCGATCGCCACCTTCAACCGCAGCGCCGAGGAGCGGCGGGTGCTCTCGATCGGCAAGCGGCTGTGGGGCTGCGAGGTGCGCGTGGTCGACCCCGACGACCAGGAGCTGCCGCCCGGCCCCGACCACGTCGGCGAGATCGTGCTGCGCGGCCACAACGTCATGAAGGGCTACCTGAACCGGCCCGAGGCCACCGCCGAGGCGATGAAGGGCGGCTGGTTCCACACCGGCGACCTCGGCTACCGCGACGAGGAGGGCTTCTTCTTCATCGTCGACCGCAAGAAGGACCTGGTCATCCGCGGCGGGTTCAACGTCTACCCGCGCGAGATCGAGGAGGTCCTGCACGCCCACCCCGCCGTCCTCGAGGCCGCCGTGATCGGCCGGCCCGACGAGCGCCTCGGCGAGGAGGTCGTGGCCTACGTCAGCCTGCGCGCCGGCGCGTCGGCCGAGCCCGACGAGGTGATCGGGTTCTGCAAGGAACGGCTGGCGGCCTACAAGTACCCGCGCGAGGTGGTCGTGATCGACGAGCTGCCGAAGGGGCCCAGCGGCAAGGTGCTCAAGACCGAGCTGCGGAGCCGCTGACGGCGACCTCCCCCAGCCAGGTCAGCACGAGGTCGGCCAGGCGCTCGGGCACCTGCAGCTGCGGCACGTGCCCGACGCCGGCCATCTCCTCGTACCGCCAGTCCGGGTGCTCGGCGGCGACCTCCCGCGCGGCCGACACCGGCACCAGCCGGTCGCGGTCGCCCTGCACCAGCAGGACCGGGGCGGTCACCCGCGCCATCGCGCTCCGGTAGCGCTGCGGGCGGAGCAGGATCCCCAGCAGCGACCGGGCGGCGACGAGGAAGGCGCGGTCCATGCCGACGACGTCCTCGCGCTGCTCGAGCAGCGCCACCGCCCGGTCGACCACCGGCGCGGGCAGCTCGTCGGGGTCGACGCCGACCAGTCCGAGCATGGTCCGCACGCGGGTGAGCGGCGTCTGGCGGGCGCGCCGCACGGACAGCACCCGCTCGCCGACACCCGGGATGGCGTAGAGGGCGAAGGTGGCGGCCACCAGCGGGTCCAGCCGGCGGCGACCACCGGGCAGGGCCGGGTCGAGGAGCACCAGCGCCCGGACGGCGTCCCGGGCGGCCGCGGCGGTGAACAGCGAGACCATGCCACCCATCGAGTTGCCCACGAGCACGGCCGGCTCGCCGACCACCTCGCGCAGGAACCGCTGCAGCACGGCCACGTTGGCCGGCACGGTCGCCCGGCGCTCACCGGGCTCGCTGCGGCCGAAGCCGGGCAGGTCCAGCGCCCACACCCGGGCCGACGGCGTCAGCAGCGGGGCGAGCAGGTCCCAGTTGCCGTGGGAGCCGCCCAGTCCGTGCACCAGGACGACGGCGGGACCGTCGTCGGCGCCGCCGTAGTCGACGACGTGGACCGGCCCTCCCAGGTCGACCGTCCTGCTCGTGCCCGGTGCGTGCTCCACTCGCCGTCCTCCCGCCGTCGTCGGCACCCCGCGCGCCGACGTCCGTACGGTTCCACGGCCCCGCGGCTGTCGCGCGGCGGGCTCCTGGGACCCCTGCGACCGGTGTGGTCTGCGCCACACTCTGCTCACCGGCGTTCCCGCGCGCCGGAACAGTCAGGTGTGACGGGTCCCCGAGAGTGGTACCCGGCCGTACGGCGGCGACGGGGCTGCCGGCGAGGAGGGCGACGTGGCACGAGAGCAGTTCCAGGGACCGGGTCTGCCGCTCTACCTCACGGAGGTCGGTCGCGCGTTCGCCGACTACGGCCTCTACCTCGCCGCCCGGCCGCTGCTGCCCCGCCTGCCGGTGGGCGACGGGCACCCGGTGCTCGTGCTCCCCGGGCTGATGGCCGACGACATGTCCACGGTGACCCTGCGCCGCGTGCTGCGGCGGCTCGGCTACCGCGTGCACGGCTGGCGGCTGGGCCGCAACATCGGGCCGACGGCGGAGTGCGTCGAGGGCATGGCCCGGCGCATCGAGGACCTCGGCGACCGCTACGGCCGGCCGGTCAGCCTCGTCGGGCAGAGTCTCGGCGGCATCTTCGCCCGTGACCTGGCCCGCAGGACCCCCGACGCGGTACGCCAGGTGATCACCCTGGGCAGCCCGTTCGCGCTGCGGGCCGACAGCCAGACCCGCGCCCACCGGGTGTTCGAGCGCTACTCGCACCTGCACGTGGAGCGGCGCACGCTGCCGCTGGAGAGCGAGGCGACGCCGATGCCGGTGCCCTCGACGTCGATCTACTCCCACCAGGACGGCATCGTCGCCTGGCAGGCCTGCCTGGGCCGGCTCTCGCCGACGTCGGAGAACATCGCCGTCCACGCCAGCCACCTGGGCATGGGGCACAACCCGGCGGTCATCTACGCGGTGGCCGACCGGCTCGCGCAGCCCGAGGGCACCTGGCGCCCGTTCCGCTGCTCCCTGGCGCTGCGCCCGGCCTTCCCGCGCGCCGACGTCCCCGAGCCCTGGTTCCCGACGGCCGCCGCGGCCTGAGGCAGATCTCGACCCGCGAGTGGTCGGCCGGCGTGGTCACCGCACTGCCGTGACCACGCCGGCCGACCGTTCGGCGGCGGTTGTCGACGTGACGCGGTCTCGACGGCGCTGAGACCGCACCAGGTCGACAGCGGGCGCTGACGGTTCGCGCGCGTGCGGTGACGGCGCCGTGACGCCCCCCGACTAGGGATGACGTCGTCGGGTGGAGCGGGCTGGCGCTCCGTGTCGTGCGGGCCCATCCACCTCTCGGGGAGAGGAGCGACCGTGGCGGACGAGGACGCGGAACAGCGTGTCTCCCGGCTGGAGGAGCAGGTGCGGCGAGAGCACCCCCGGGCCGACGACGTGCTCGCGTCGGCACCCCGGGACCCGTACCTGCGCGCCGCCGCGCTGGCGACGGTGCTCGAACTGGACGCCCTGGCCGCCATGCGGGGCGAGGTGTCCCTGGACACCCTCGTGGACGACCGCGACGCGCGACGCGCCTCCGTCGAGGAGGCGCAGCGGGTGGCCGCCGAGCACGGCATCTCCGTCCCGACCCTCGATGGGGAGGCGTGACGATGGGTGCGGGCATCAGCGCCCGGCCGGTACCCCGGAGCCGCTGGGTGGACGGAGGCCCCTCCACCAGCTTCGACGAGCCGTTCCACATCCAGCACGCCTACTGGTACGGAGTGCTCACCGTGGAGGTGCTGACCGGCTACGAGTCCTACGACGCGTCGGCCAGCGTGAAGGTCAACGGCCAGGAGGTGGGGAAGCTCGAACCCCGCCCGCTCAGCAAGTACGACAACCTGATCCCCCAGCACCTGGTCTTCGGCCTGGGAGCACTGGGGCTGGCGCACCCGTACCCCTACACCGGGACGCACCGTCTGCGGATCGATCCGGTCTCCCCCGCCGACTGGCTCGTCGTCGGTCAGTGGTTCCTCGTGCACTACGGCGAGTGACCGCACCAGGTCGACAACCGGCGCTGAGCGGGACAGTACGGGCGTTCCTCGCGCACTGCGGCCTCTGCAGGACCGGCACTGCACGGGGGACGCCGGCACTGCGAGATGTCGTGGGCGCGGCCGGGATCGAACCGGCGACCGCTCGCTTGTAAGGCGAGAGCTCTCCCGCTGAGCTACGCGCCCCGGCCACCCAGGGTAGAGGCCCCGGGCGGCGGGCCTCAGGCGGCCAGCGCCTGGACGGCGTCCTTCCAGCCGGACTGCTCCCGGGCGTCACCGGGCGCGTTGACCTCGGCGAACGCGATCCTGCCCTCCGCGTCGACCAGGAACGTGCCGCGCAGCGCCATGCCGGCCTTCTCGTTGAACACGCCGTAGGCCTGGGCGGTCGCGCCGTGCGGCCAGAAGTCGCTCAGCAGCGGGAAGTCGAAGCCCTGCTGGTCCTTCCACGCCTTGAGGCTGAACACCGGGTCGGTGCTGATCGCGACCACGCGCACGCCGGCGTCGGTGTAGACGGCGAGCTCGTCGCGCAGCTGGCACAGCTCACCCGTGCAGATGCCGGAGAAGGCGAACGGGTAGAAGACGACCAGCACCGGCGCCCCGCGCAGTTCGGAGAGGGAGACGACCTGGCGGTCGGAGTCGGGGAGGCTGAAGTCGGGCGCGACGTCGCCGACGGAGAGGCTCATGCGCCCGATCGTGCCGCACCCGCCGGGGGTGCCGTGACCGGGTCCCTAGCGACGGGTGCGGGCCGTCTTCGGGGTGACCAGCCGGATGCCCGACCAGTCCTTGGCCGCCGAGATGCTGCTGGTCTGGGCGAGGCCCGCGGTGGGCGCGGCCTCGGTGACGTCACCGGGCTCGACGTGGCCCGGCCGCCCGGACTTGGGCACCAGCAGCCAGACGACGCCGTCGTCGGCGAGCGAGGCGATGGCGTCGACGAGGGCGTCGACGAGGTCGCCGTCGTCCTCGCGCCACCACAGCAGGACGACGTCGGCCACCTCGTCGGTGTCCTCGTCGACCATGTCGCTGCCGGAGACGTCGACGATGGAGTCGCGCAGGTCCTCGTCGGCGTCCTCGTCCCAGCCGAGCTCCTGCACGACCATGCCCGGCTTGATGCCCAGCCGGGCCGCCATGCTGGCGCTGCCCGAGTCGACGCTCATCCCTGCTGTTCCTCCGAGGCTCCGTGGGGTGCCGGCCGGGGTGCGGCGAGCACGCGACGCCGGCTCCCCGGCGTGTGCGGAAGGGGTGGGCCGACGACGGACACGACCGGCGGGGAGGGCACCCGCAGCCTGGTCATGTCACCCCCCTCGAGCCCGGACGTACGGCGCCGACGGCGTCGGTCCGCGTGGGCAGGAGCGTAGGGCATGCCTGGTCAGGCGCAAGACGTCCGCGGGACGCCGCGTGGGCCCGGTCCCGGCGTGCGACGGCGGCCGTACGGGTCCTCGCGTGACGCCGGGGCGCCCGACGCGCGACCATGGACACATGAGCTCACCGCAGCAGGGTGGAGAACCCACTCGCGACGCCGGCCAGCCCCGCGCGGTCATCACCGACGGGCTCCCCAGTCAGCTGGTCGACACCGATCCCGACGAGACCCAGGAGTGGGTGGAGTCGCTCGACAGCGTCGTCGAGCACGCAGGCCGCGGGCGCGCCCGCTACCTCATGCTCAAACTGCTGCAGCGCAGCCGTGAGCAGCAGGTGGGCGTCCCGGCGCTGCGCAGCACCGACTACATCAACACGATCCCGCCGGAGCGGGAGCCGTACTTCCCCGGCGACGAGGACACCGAGCGGCGGATCCGCGCCTACATCCGCTGGAACGCCGCGATCATGGTGCACCGCGCGCAGCGGCCGGGGATCGCCGTCGGCGGGCACATCTCCTCCTACGCCTCCTCCGCCTCCCTCTACGAGGTCGGCTTCAACCACTTCTTCCGCGGCAAGGACCACCCCGGCGGCGGCGACCAGATCTGGTTCCAGGGCCACGCCTCCCCCGGCATCTACGCCCGCGCCTTCCTCGAGGGCCGGCTGACCGAGCACCAGCTCGACGGCTTCCGGCAGGAGGTCAGCCACCCCGGCGGCGGGCTGTCGTCCTACCCGCACCCGCGGCTCATGCCCGACTTCTGGGAGTTCCCCAGCGTCTCCATGGGCCTGGGCCCGATGAACGCGATCTACCAGGCCCGGTTCAACCGGTACCTGCACAGCCGGGGCATCAAGGACACCTCCGACCAGCACGTCTGGGCGTTCCTCGGCGACGGCGAGATGGACGAGCCCGAGTCGCTCGGCCTGATCGGCCTGGCCGCCCGCGAGGAGCTGGACAACCTCACCTTCGTCGTCAACTGCAACCTGCAGCGGCTCGACGGCCCGGTGCGCGGCAACGGCAAGGTCATCCAGGAGCTGGAGTCGTTCTTCCGCGGCGCCGGCTGGAACGTCGTGAAGGTGATCTGGGGCCGGGAGTGGGACCCGCTGCTGGCCGCCGACCGCGACGGCGCGCTGGTCAACCTGATGAACTCCACGCCCGACGGCGACTACCAGACCTACAAGGCCGAGGACGGCGCCTACGTGCGCGAGCACTTCTTCGGCCGCGACCCGCGCACCCGCAAGCTCGTGGAGTCCATGAGCGACAAGGAGGTCTGGGACCTCTCCCGCGGCGGGCACGACTACCGCAAGGTCTACGCGGCGTTCAAGGCGGCCGTCGAGCACAAGGGGCAGCCGACGGTCATCCTCGCCAAGACCATCAAGGGCTGGACGCTGGGCAGCCACTTCGAGGGCCGCAACTCGACCCACCAGATGAAGAAGCTGACCGCCGAGGACCTCGCCGCCTTCCGCGACCGGCTCTACCTGCCCATCCCCGACGAGGCGCTGGACAAGACCCTGCCGCCCTACTACAAGCCCGACCCGGACTCCGACGAGATGCAGTACATGCTCGAGCGCCGGCGGGCCCTGGGCGGTGCGGTGCCGCGGCGGCGGGCGGAGTTCAAGACGCTGAAGGCGCCCGACGACAAGGCCCTCGACGTCCTGCGCCGCGGCTCGGGCAAGCAGGAGGTGGCGACGACGATGGCGTTCGTCCGCCTGCTCAAGGAGCTGCTCAAGGACAAGGACCTCGGCCCGCGGTTCGTGCCGATCATCCCCGACGAGGCGCGCACCTTCGGGATGGACTCCCTGTTCCCGTCGCAGAAGATCTACAACCCGGCCGGCCAGCGCTACACCTCGGTCGACCGGGAACTGATGCTCGCCTACAAGGAGTCCGAGCAGGGCCAGATCCTGCACGAGGGGATCAACGAGGCCGGGTCCACGGCGTCGTTCACCGCCGTCGGCACCTCCTACGCCACGCACGGCGAGCCGATGATCCCGATCTACATCTTCTACTCGATGTTCGGGTTCCAGCGGACCGGTGACTCCTTCTGGGCCGCCGCCGACCAGATGACCCGCGGCTTCGTCCTCGGCGCCACCGCCGGCCGGACGACGCTCAACGGCGAGGGTCTGCAGCACGAGGACGGCCACTCGCTGCTGCTGGCGCTGACCAACCCCGCGGTCGTGTCCTACGACCCGGCCTTCTCCTACGAGGTCGGGCACATCACCCGGGACGCGCTGCTGCGCATGTACGGCGAGGACCCGGGCGCGCCGCTGGGCGGGCACCGCAGCCCCGACGTCATGTACTACCTGACCGTCTACAACGAGCCCTACAACCAGCCGGCCGAGCCGGAGGGCCTCGACGTCCAGGGGCTGCTCGCCGGCATGTACCGGTACGCGCCCGGCCAGGGCGACGGCCCGAAGGCGCAGCTGCTCGCCAGCGGCGTGGCGGTGCCGTGGGCGCTGCGCGCGCAGGAGCTGCTGCGCGAGGACTGGGGCGTGTCGGCCGACGTGTGGTCGGTGACCTCGTGGACCGAGCTGCGGCGCCAGGCCGACGAGGTGGCCGAGCGCAACCTGCTGCACCCGGAGGAGGACCCGCAGGTCCCCTACGTGACGCAGCGGCTGCAGGAGGCCGAGGGCCCGGTCGTCGCCGTCTCCGACTGGATGAAGGCGGTCCCCGACCTCATCGCGCCCTACGTCCCCGGCGGGATGTCGACGCTGGGCACCGACGGGTTCGGCCTGTCCGACACCCGCCCGGCGTTGCGGCGGCACTTCCACGTCGACGCCGAGTCGATCGTCGTCCGCACGCTCGCCTCGCTGGCCGACCGGGGGCAGCTCGACCGGGCGAAGGTGCGCGAGGCGGTGGAGCGCTACCGGGTCCGCGACGTGCAGGCGGCGCCGGCCGACGAGCGGTCGGACCCCAGCCCCGCCACGTGAGCACCGCTGACGACGGCGGCCCGGGCCTGCGGGTCGCCGTCGTCGGCGGCGGGGTCATCGGCCTGACCTGCGCCCTGGAACTGGCGCGGGCCGGCCACCGGGTGCGGCTGCACGCGGCCGACCCGCCGGAGGGGACCACGTCGGCCGTGGCCGCGGCCCTGTGGTTCCCCTACCGGGCGGCGCCGGCCGACGCGGTGCTCCGCTGGGGTGCCGCCTCGCGGACGGTGTTCACCGCACTCGCCGGTGACCCGGCCACCGGGGTGACCCTGCGGCCGGGCACGGTGGTGCACCGCACCCCCGAGCCCGACCTGTGGTGGACCGTCGGCATCCCGCACCGGCCGGCGACGGCTGCGGAGCTGCCGCCCGGGGCGCCCGGCGGCACCCGCTGCACGCTCCCGGTCGTCGACACCGGCCGGTACCTGCCGTGGCTCGCCGGCACCGCCCGGTCGGCGGGGGTCGAGTTCGTCCCCGAGCGGGTGGCGCGGCTGGGTGACGTCCCCGGCGACGCGCTGGTCGTCGCCGCCGGGCTGGCCTCGGGCCCGCTGCTCGGCGACGACACCGGCGTGCCGGTGCAGGGCCAGGTGGTGCGGCTGGCCGACCCCGGCCTGACCGGCTGGGTGCTCGACGAGGACGGCCCCGACGGGCTGACCTACGTCGTCCCGCGCGGGCGCGACGTCGTCTGCGGCGGCACCGCCGTGGAGGGCGCCACCGGCACCGAGCCCGACCCGGACGTCGAGGCCGCCGTCCTCGCGCGGGCGCGGGCCCTGGTGCCGGAGCTGCGGCAGGCGCCGGTGCTGTCCCGCGCGGTCGGGTTGCGGCCCGGCCGGCCCACCGTGCGCCTCGAGCGCGTCGAGGGGGCGGGCCGGCCGGTGGTGGCCTGCTACGGCCACGGCGGCGCGGGCGTCACCCTCTCCTGGGGCTGCGCGGCCGACGTCCTCGCGCTGGTGTGAGGGGGTGCGGGAGCGCAGGTGGCCTGCGCTCCCGCACCCCGCTCAGGCGCGCTCGCGGTGGCGGCGCAGCACCTCGGCGTAGACCCGGCCGCTGTCCTTCACCGTGCGCCGCTGGGTGTCGTAGTCGACGTGCACCAGGCCGAAGCGCTGGCCGTAGCCGCGGGCCCACTCGAAGTTGTCCAGCAGCGACCAGGCGAAGTAGCCGCGGACGTCGGCGCCCCGCTCCACGGCCGCGGTCAGCGCGGCGAGGTGGCGCAGCAGGAAGTCGACCCGCGCGGGGTCGCGCACGGCGCCCTCGGCGTCGACCTCGTCGTCCCAGGCCGAGCCGTTCTCGGTGACCACCAGCGGCAGGCCCGGCGCCTTCTCGCCGAGCCACAGCAGCAGGTCGGTGAACGCCTGCGGGCTGATGCCCCAGCCCATGCTGGTGGTCGGGCCCTCGGGGTCGAGCTCGTCGACGTCCTCGCCGCCGATGAACGACGTCGGGGGCCGGCCGGCGGGGCGCCCCCCGGCCCGCACGGTCTCCTCGAAGTAGTAGTTCACGCCCAGCCAGTCCAGCGGCGCGGCGATCGTCTGCAGGTCGCCGTCCTGCACCGGCAGGGGCGCCCCGGCGGCCGCGAGGTCCTCCACGACGTCGGCGGGGTAGGCGCCGGAGACGACCGGCTCGAGGAACACCCGGTTCTGCTGGCCGTCGAGCCGGCGGGCGGCGTCGACGTCGGCCGGTGAGTCGGAGGCCGGGTTCATCGGCGTGAAGTTCAGCGTGATGCCCAGCGAGCCGACGCCGGCGTCCCGGAGGCGCCCGGCGGCCAGGCCGTGGCCGAGCAGCAGGTGGTGGACGGCGCGGGAGGCGGCCACCGGGTCCTGCAGGCCGGGGGCGTGCGCGCCGCTCATGTGACCGAGGAGGGAGCTGACCATCGGCTCGTTGAGCGTCGACCAGTGCCGCACCCGGTCCCCCAGCGCGTCGACGACGACGGCCGCGTAGTCGGCGAAGCGCGCCGCGGTGTCGCGGTCGGTCCAGCCGCCGCGGTCCTGCAGCGCCTGCGGCAGGTCCCAGTGGTAGAGGGTCAGCCACGGGTCGATGCCCGCGCCGAGCAGCTCGTCGACCAACCGCCGGTAGAAGTCCAGCCCGCGCTGCTCCACCCGGCCGGCGCCCTCGGGCAGCACCCGCGGCCAGGCCACCGAGAAGCGGTACGCCGAGAGCCCCAGCTCGCCCATCAGCGCGACGTCGTCGCGGTAGCGGTGGTAGTGGTCGCAGGCCACGTCGCCGGTGTCGCCGCGCTCGACGCGGCCGGGGGTGTGGCTGAAGGTGTCCCAGATCGACCGGCCCCGCCCGTCCTCCTCGACGGCGCCCTCGATCTGGTACGCCGCGGTCGCGGCGCCGAAGACGAAGCCGGGCGGGAACGTCAGGCCGGCGAGGAGGTCCTCGCGGCCGTCGCTGGTGGTCATGGGAGGTGGGCTCCTTCGGGACGACGGGTCAGGGAGGGCACCGGCACGCAGGCCGCCGGGGAGTGCGGGCAGTGTGCAGGACGCCCGAGCCCCGCCCGGCGCCGAGGGTGTCGATCAGTCCGCCCAGGCGGGGCGGGCGGGATCGACCTGCCAGACGACGACCGTCCCGCCGCCGGGGCGCAGCACCACCCCGTCGGGCACGCCGGGCCCGTCCTCGCCGCCCGCTTCGGAGCCCAGCCACAGCCGGGCGTCGGGGCGGCCGAGGTCGACCCAGCCGCGCGGCGCCGGCAGCACCTCGTGCGCCGGCGCCGCGTCGGGGTCGGCCGCCCGCAGATAGGACTGCAGGACCCGCGCGCCGGCGGGACCGGCGACCTCGTCGTGGTCGAGGCCGCGCCCGGCGCGCAGCACGCCGACGTCCCCGGCCGCCATCCCGGCGGCGTCCCCCCAGCGGTGCGTCACCGACCCGGCCAGCACGACGGCCACGACGTCGACGGCGCGGTGCGCGTGCACGCCGTAGCCGGCGCCGGGCGGCAGCCGGTCGAGGGTGACCCGCAGCAGCGGACCGAGCGAGCCGTCGCCGGGCTCGAGCAGGGTCTCGCCGACCGGGCCGGTCACGTGCAGGCCCCCGCCGCCGCGCGCTCGGGCAGCGCGGCCGCCCCGCCCGGCAGCCCGCCGA
Organism: Geodermatophilus sp. SYSU D00710; assembly: GCF_054050195.1. NCBI lineage: Bacteria > Bacillati > Actinomycetota > Actinomycetes > Geodermatophilales > Geodermatophilaceae > Geodermatophilus > Geodermatophilus sp. SYSU D00710. The sequence continues at coordinate 7,517 of NZ_JBJGYX010000026.1, read as the reverse complement.
GCGTCAGGGCCACGGTCAGCGACCACGCGACGCCCAGCGCGAGCCCGCCGACGACGTCGGACGGGTAGTGCACGCCCAGCCACACCCGGGTGAGCCCGACCAGCGCCGCGAGCGCGACCCCCGCCGTCACCGCCCTGCGTCGCCCGCCCGAGGTCAGCCGCGGCCAGGCGAGGACCAGCGCGACGGTGACCAGCGTGGCCACGCCCGACGAGTGCCCGCTGGGGTAGCTGAGCCCCTCGTAGACCAGCCCGCCGTTCTCGTAGGCCGGGCGGGCGCGGCCGGCCGCCTCCTTGAGCGCGGTGGTGAGCGGGCCGATCGCGGTGATCGCCGCGCCCACCCAGAGCAGCGTCCGCCACGCCCGCCGCGCGGCCAGCCAGGCCAGCACCGGGAGGAACACCAGCACCCGGAACCAGGTGACCCCCGGGGTGGTCAGCACCTCCAGCAGCCCGCCGACCAGCGCGGAGCGGTCGTCCCCGGCGTAGAGCGCCCCGCTGACCGCCTCGTCGAGGCGGACCTGCGGCGGGAACCCGGAGACCACGCCGGCACCGAGCACGCCGAGGACGGTGATCCCGCCACCGATCGCGGTGAGCACCCGGCGGCGCGGGCGGGAGGCGTCGGGGGGCGGCACTCCCCCACTCTCCCCGACGTCGCGGGGCGTGACACGCTGGCCCGCGTGGTCGACCGGGGACACGACCGCCCACCGTCCGCCGAGACGCTGCGGCGGCTCGAGCGCGCCTCCGGCGCCATCGCCACCCGCGCCGTCGCCCGGATGGACGACGACCTGCCCTGGTTCCGCACCATGCCCGCCGACCAGCGCTCCTGGGTCATGCTGGTCGCGCAGGCCGGCATCGCCTCGCTGGTGGAGTGGTGCCGCAACCCGGGCCGCCCGCCCCGGCTGACCGGCGAGGTGTTCGGCGCCGCGCCCCGCGACCTGGTGCGGGCGGTGCCGCTCAAGCAGACCGTCGACCTGGTCAAGCTCACCGTCGAGGTGATGGACGACCACGTCGAGTCGGTGGCCGAGCCCGGGGACGCCGTCGCGCTGCGGGTGGCGGTGCTCCAGTTCAGCCGCGAGGTGGCCTTCGCCACCGCGCACGTCTACGCCAGCTTCGCGGAGAACCGCGGCGCGTGGGACGCCCGGCTCGAGGCGCTCGTCGTCGACGCGCTGGTCCGCGGGGAGCGCTCCGAGGAGCTGCCCGGGCGGGCCGCGGCGCTGGGCTGGGCGGGCACCGAGCCGGTCACCGTGCTGGTCGGCGCCGCCCCGGCCGACGGTGACGCACACACCGCCGTCCGCCGGGCCGCGCGCTCGCACGGCGGCGAGGTCCTCGTCGGCGTGCACGCCGAGCAGCTGGTCGTCGTCCTCGGCGGGGTCGACGACGTCGCCGCGGCCGCCCGCCGGGTCGCCGAGGAGTTCGCCCCCGGCCCGGTGGTCCTCGGCCCCGTCGTCGACCGGCTCAGCGCCGCCGGCGGGTCCGCTGCCGCGGCCCTGGCGGGGCTGCGGGCGGCCCGGGCGTGGCCGGAGGCACCGCGGCCGGTCGCCGCCGACGCCCTGCTGCCCGAGCGGGCCCTCGACGGCGACCCGCTGGCGCGGGCGGCCCTGACCGAGCGGGTCGTGCTGCCGCTGCGCAGCGCCGGCGGCGAGGTGCTCGAGACGGTGCGCGCGGTGCTCGCCGGCGGCGGCAACCTGGAGGCCAGCGCGCGGGCGCTGTTCGTCCACCCCAACACCGTCCGGTACCGGCTCAAGCGGGCCGCGGAGCTGACCGGACTGGTGGCCACCGACCCCCGCGGCGCGTGGACGCTGCACGTCGCGCTGACCCTCGCCGACCTCGACGGCGGCCGCGGCCTCTGGCGCTGAGCAAGGACCCCCTCGCCCCCCACCACTCGCAGGCTCGCGGCGGGGCCCTGCGAGGGGCCGCCCGCGGAGTGCCCGGGCGGGCAGTGTGGTCCCCACCACGGAAACGGCCTCTGGCGGCCATCTGGGGCGTCGTTCTTGTAGGAACCCTCCAAAGAGCCGCGGTGTGCTTTCGTCGCGCCCGAGCGCGCGGGCGGCCCCGACCTCTGACACGGTGAGGAGGTGCTGGCCGTCCTCGCCCCCGGACAGGGTGCCCAGAAGCCCGGGATGCTCACCCCCTGGCTGGACCTCCCAGGAGCCGAGTCCTTCTTCCGCTGGGCCGGCGCGATCGCCGACGCCGACCTGCTGACGATGGGCACCACCGGCGACGCCGAGGCCATCCGCGACACCGCCGTGACCCAGCCGCTGGTGGTCGCGATGAGCCTGTTCGTCGCCCGCGAGCTCGGCGGCCTGCCCGGCCCGGTCGCGCACTCGCCGCACAACGGCCGCGACGTGGTCATCACCGGGCACAGCGTCGGCGAGCTCACCGCCGCCGCGCTGGCCGGCGTGCTGTCGGTGGAGGCCGCGATCGCGCTGACCGCCGTCCGCGGCCGGGCGATGGCCCGCGCGTGCGCGCTCACCCCGACCGGGATGTCCGCGGTCCTGGGCGGCGACCCCGAGGAGCTCGAGGCGGCGCTGGCGCGGCACGGGCTGGTGGCGGCCAACCTCAACGGCGGCGGGCAGGTCGTCGTCGCCGGGCCGGTGGAGGGGCTGGCCGCGCTCAAGGCCGAGCCGCCGGCGAAGGCGCGGGTGCTGCCGCTGTCCGTGGCCGGCGCGTTCCACACCGCTTACATGGCCCCCGCCCGCGAGGAGCTCGAGGCCCTGGTGGGCGGGCTCCGCCCGGCCGACCCGAGCCGGCTGCTGCTGTCCAACGCCGACGGCGCGGCGGTCGAGTCCGGCGCCGAGGCGCTCTCCCGCCTGGTCAGCCAGGTGACCAGCCCCGTGCACTTCGACGCCTGCCTGGGCACCCTGCACGACCTCGGCGTCACCGCCGCGATCGAGCTGCCGCCGGCCGGGGCGCTGGCGGGGCTGGCCAAGCGGGAGTGGAAGGACGCCACGGACGGGAACGCGGTCGAGGTCCTGGCCCTCACCGGCCCCGGCGACCTCGACCGTGCCCGCGCGCTCATCGACGCCGCCCGCGGCCGGCCCGAGGCCGAGCACCAGCCCGACTGGCGGGTCGTCGTCGCCCCCGTCCGCGGCACCGTCAGCCCCGCCGACGTCCCCGAGGGCACCCGCCTGCCGGCCGGCACCCTGCTCGGCCGGGTCCGCGGCCGGCAGGGGGAGGCCGACGTGTCGGCCGGCTACGACGGCGTCCTCGCGGAGTGGCTGGTCCAGGACGGCGACCTGGTCGACGCCGGCGACCCCCTCGCCCGTCTCTACCCGGAGGTCCCCGCGTGAGCATCCGCCTGGCAGCCGGTGCGCCCGGCGCCCGCATCCTCGGACTCGGCGCCTACCGCCCGCGACGGCGGGTGACCAACGACGAGCTCGCCCAGGTCATGGACACCAACGACGAGTGGATCCAGACCCGGGTCGGCATCGCCGAGCGCCGCTGGGCGTCGGAGGACGAGACCCTCGTCGAGATGGCCGTCGCCGCCGGCGGCAAGGCGCTGGCCGCCAGCGGCCTGGCGCCCGACGAGATCGACCTGGTCGTGCTGGCCAGCGCGAGCCTCAAGGAGCCGATCCCCGGCATCGGTCCGCAGGTGGCCCACCGGCTGGGCATCCCGCGCCCGGGCGCCTTCGACCTCAACGCCGGGTGCGCCGGGTTCTGCTACGCCCTGGAGGTGGCCTCGGCCGCCATCCGCACCGGCTCGGCGCGCAACGCCCTCGTCGTCGGCGTCGAGCGGCTGACCGACGTCGTCGACAAGAGCGACCGGTCCACCGCGGTGATCTTCGCCGACGGGGCCGGCGCCGCCGTGCTCGGCGCCGCCGACGAGCCCGGCATCGGGCCGGTCGCCTGGGGCAGCGACGGCGACCAGTTCTCGGCCATCGAGATCGCCGCCGGCACCGGCACGATGACGATGGCCGGGCAGGCGGTCTACCGCTGGGCCACCACCCGGCTCACCGAGACGCTGGAGCAGGCGATGGAGGCCGCCGGCGTCGGACCGCAGGACATCGACGTGTTCGCCCCGCACCAGGCCAACCTGCGCATCGTCGAGTCGATGACCAAGCGGCTGGGCTTCGGCGCGGACGTCGTCGTCGCCCGCGACATCGTGCGGTCGGGCAACACCTCCGCGGCGTCGATCCCGCTGGCGCTGACCGCGCTGCTCGAGTCCGGCGAGGCGAAGAGTGGTGATCTCGCGCTCGTCCTCGGGTACGGAGCGGGCCTGACCTTCGCCGGCCAGGTGCTCACCCTGCCCTGAGCCGCGCCACCGACCCCCGGACCCCCGGGCCCGACGGCGGGCACTGCCCGCCCCCACCGAGAGAGAGGACCCCCCGCGTGAGCGAGGACATCCAGGCAGGTCTGGCCGAGATCCTGGAGGAGGTCGCCGGGGTCACCCCCGCCGACGCCACCCCGGAGAAGTCGTTCACCGAGGACCTCGACGTCGACTCCCTGTCGATGGTCGAGATCGCCACCGCCGTCGAGGACAAGTTCGGCGTGGCCATCCCCGACGACGAGCTCGGCAACATCAAGACCGTCGGCGACGCGATCAGCTACATCCAGAAGAACCAGGGCTGACGCCGGTCCCCCGGCCGCCCGCGCCTGCACGCCCCAGGAGAGGACCCGTCATGAGCTCGAACGACGACGTCGTCGTCACCGGCCTCGGAGCCACCACACCGCTGGGTGGCGACGTCGCCAGCACCTGGGACGCACTGCTGGCCGGGCGGTCGGGGGTCCGCCGGCTCACCGACGACTGGGTCAAGGAGTTCCCGGCCCAGCTCGCCGCGACCCTGGCCACCGAGCCCGCCGAGCAGATCGACCGGGTCCGCGCCCGGCGGCTGGACCGCAGCCAGCAGGTGGCGGTCATCGCCGGCGAGGAGGCCTGGGCCGACTCCGGCGCCGCCGACGCCGGCGTCGACCCGGAGCGGATCGCGGTCGTGTTCGGCACCGGCATCGGCGGCGCGATGACGCTGCTCGGCCAGGACGACGTCCTCGAGGCCAAGGGGCCCAAGCGGGTCTCGCCCTTCACCATCCCGATGCTCATGCCCAACGGCCCCGCCGCCGCCGTCGGCCTGGCCGTGGGCGCCCGCGGCGGCGTGCACGCACCGGTGAGCGCCTGCGCCTCCGGCGCCGAGGCCATCCGCTGGGGGCTGGACCTGCTCCGCCTCGACCGCGCCGACATCGTGCTGGTCGGCGGCGCCGAGGCCGTCGTCCACCCGCTGCCCATGGCCGGCTTCGCCGCGATGCGCGCCATGAGCACCCGCAACGACGAGCCCGAGCGCGCCTCGCGGCCGTTCGACAAGGGCCGGGACGGGTTCGTCCTCGGTGAGGGCGCCGCCGCGCTCGTGCTCGAGCGGGCCGGCTCCGCCCGCGCCCGCGGCGCCACGGTGCACGCCCGGCTCGCCGGGGCCGGCGCCACCGCCGACGGCTACGACCTCGTCGCGCCGCACCCCGAGGGCGAGGGCGCCGCCCGTGCGATCGGCGCCGCGCTGCGCGACGCGGGCCTCTCCCCCTCCGACGTCGGCCACGTCAACGCGCACGCCACCTCGACGCCGGTCGGCGACACCGCCGAGGCCCAGGCGATCCGCAGCGCCGTCGGCGAGGACACGCTGGTGTCGGCGACCAAGAGCCAGACCGGCCACCTGCTCGGGGCGGCCGGGGCGCTGGAGTCGGTGTTCACCGTCCTGGCCCTGCGCGACCAGGTGGTGCCCGCGACGGCCAACCTCGACGACCCCGACGACGACGCCGCGGTCCAGGCGCTCGACATCGTGCGCCGCGAGCCGCGCAGGGCCAGCTTCACCGCCGCGGTCAACGACTCCTTCGGCTTCGGCGGGCACAACCTGGCGCTGGTCTTCACCACGTTCTGACGAAGGACCCCGCTGCCCCCCGCCACTCGCACGCTCGCGGCGGGCCCCTGCAGCGGGGCCGTTCCAGCACCTCAGCCGGCCTCGCGGGGGGCCGGTCCTCGACCACCGGCCCCGGGCCGGCCTCTGGAGACCCCTGGTGACCACCGTCCACGCCGTCCCGACGCTGCCCAGCCCCGACCCGCGCGACCCCGAGGACCGGCTGCTGCGCCTGCTCGACGACGGATCCGCGGGCCTGCTGGCCCCCCGCGACACCTCGGGCGTGCTGGCCGCCCGCGGCACGGTCGACGGCGCGCCGGTCGTCGCCTTCTGCACCGACGCCACCGTCATGGGCGGGGCGATGGGGGCCGACGGCTGCCGGCACGTCGTGGACGCGATCGACACCGCGCTGCGGGAGCGGGTGCCGGTGGTGGGCGTCTGGCACTCCGGTGGCGCCCGGCTCGCCGAGGGCGTCACCGCGCTGCACGCGGTCGGCGAGGTGTTCGCCGCGATGGTGCGCGCCTCGGGGCGCATCCCGCAGGTCTCGGTCGTCCTCGGCCCCGCCGCCGGTGGCGCCGCGTACGGCCCGGCGCTCACCGACCTGGTGATCATGGGCCCGGCCGGGCGGGTGTTCGTCACCGGTCCCGACGTCGTCCGCTCGGTCACCGGCGAGGACGTCGACATGGAGAGCCTCGGCGGACCCGACACCCACGGCCGGCGCAGCGGCGTCGTCCACGTGGTCACCGACTCCGAGGCGGCGGCGCTGGCCACCGCCCGCCAGGCGGTCGGGCTGCTGGCCGCCCAGGGCTCCTTCGGCCCGGTCGCCTCCCGGCCCGGCGCCGACCTGCGCGCCCTGCTGCCCGAGCGGGCCAACCGCGCCTACGACGTCCGGCCGCTGGTCGCCGCGGTCCTCGACGGGCCGGGCCTGGAGCTGCACCCGCGGTGGGCGCCCAACGTCGTCACCACGCTGGGCCGGCTGGCCGGGCGCACCGTCGGGGTCGTGGCGAACAACCCGCTGCGGCTGGGCGGCTGCCTGGACTCCGCGTCGGCGGAGAAGGCGGCCCGGTTCGTGCGGATGTGCGACGCGTTCGGCGTGCCGCTCGTGGTGCTCGTCGACGTCCCCGGCTACCTGCCCGGCGTCGGCCAGGAGTGGGACGGCGTCGTGCGGCGCGGCGCCAAGCTGCTGCACGCCTTCGCCGAGGCGGTGGTGCCGCGGGTGACCCTGGTGACCCGCAAGGCCTACGGCGGCGCCTACATCGCGATGAACGCCCGCTCGCTGGGCGCCACCGCCGTGTTCGCCTGGCCGGGGGCGGAGGTGGCGGTGATGGGCGCCCGGGCCGCCGTCGGGATCCTGCACCGCAAGAAGCTGGCCGCGGTGCCGCCCGGGGAGCGGGAGGCCCTGCACGCCCGGCTGGCCGAGGAGCACGAGCGGATCGCCGGCGGGGTGGCTCGGGCGCTGCAGATCGGCGTCGTCGACGAGGTGGTCGAGCCCTCGCAGACCCGCGCCCGGCTGGTGCAGGCTCTGATCGCCGCGCCGGCCGGCCGCGGCGCGCACGGCAACATCCCGCTGTAGCGCCACACTCCCGGACCGGCGTGGACGAGGAGAGGGGGGGGGGGGGGGGGGGGGGGGGGGGGGGGGGGGGGGGGGGGCGGGGGGGGGGGGGGGGGGGGGGGGGGGGCGGGCGCG